>JALOTD010000146.1 GCA_025458105.1 Tabrizicola sp.
GACCCCGGTCTGGATATGCCCGGTGATGTTCTGCAGCGCCATGCCGTTGCGCAGCGCAAGGACGATCAGGATGGCGAGGATCGTGCCGGACATGGTGCCCGCGCCGCCAAAGATACTGACCCCGCCCAGCAGGACCATGGTGATGATATCCAGCTCGAACCCGTTCGCCACATCGCCCCGGACGGCCCCCACCCGGGCCGCGAACAGAAGGCCCGCGAGGGCGGAGATGACACCGGAGGCGATGAAGATCTTGGCCTTTACCGCGCGGACGTCGAGGCCGGAGTATTCGGCCACCGCCCGGTTGGCGCCGATGAAATAGACCTTCCGGCCAAAGGCGGTGCGCTGGAGAATCAGGAAGCTGAGGACCGCCAGGACGGCGAAGATCAGGATGGCCAGGGTGATCGGGCCGACCAGCCCCTGCTGGCCCAGCGCGTCGAACCAGTCGGGGAAATCGGTGATGCCGCGGTCTGCCCACGATGAAAAGGGCGTTGAACGCCCCGCAGGCAAGGCCGATCATCAGCGCGATGACGATGGCCCAGCCGCCCGGTACGCCTGCCTGCACCATCCAGCCGAAGGCGCAGGCGGCAAGGCCCATGACGCTTGCAACAGAAAGGTCAATCTCGCCGTTGATGATGACGAAGGTCATGACGAGGGCGACGATGATCTTTTCGACCGACAACTGGAACATGTTGATCTGGTTGCCGACCGTCAGGAAGACGGGCGAGTTCGCGGTGTTCAGCGCGTAGATCAGGATGAGGACGAGGAAGAGGAAGCCTTCCCAACTGCGCAGGCTGCTCATGTCTGGCCCCCCTTTCGGCGGAGAAGGCGGCGCATCAAGACGGTATCGGCAGCGACGGCGAGGAGGATGAGGAAGCCGAGGACGGCCTCACGCCAGAACTCGCTGACGACCTCCCAGCGGACAAGCGAGGTATCGATCAGGTCGATCAGGGCCGCGCCGATCAGAACGCCCAGCACATTGCCGGACCCGCCGAAGATGTTGACCCCGCCGACCACCACGGCGCCCACGGATTTCAGTTCCAGGCCAAGGCCCGCGACCACGGTGATGTTGCCGAAGCGGGACAGGAACATGAAGCCCGCAAGGCCCGCCAGCGCGCCCGAGATGACGAAGGCCAGAAAGATCGTGCGCCCGGCGTTCAGGCCCGCGAAGGCGGCGGCGTCAGGATTAGAGCCGATGGCGTAGAAGGTCCGCCCGGCACGGAGGCGGGTCAGGAACAGGTGGGCAGTCAGGACGACGACCAGCGAGATGACGACGATCCAGCGAATCTGCAGGTCCCCGACGGTGAAAGCGTTCATCGTGGCGAACTCGGTCAGCCAGGGGGGCAGGCGGTCGGTGGTGATGGAGGAGCCGTCCGAGGACTGGACGAGGATCGAGCGGAAGATGGCGAGTGTGGCGAGGGTCACGATGATCGATGGCAGACGAAGCCAGGCGACGAGGATGCCGTTAAGCGCGCCGAAGACGGCTCCGATCGCCATGGCGAGGAGCGGGACGAGGACAGGCGGCAGATCGGGGTAGGCAATCAGGATGCCGCCGGTGAAATAGGCCGTGCAGCCGACGACCGAGCCGATGGAGAGGTCGATGTTGCGGGTCAGGACGACGAAGGCCTGCCCTACGGCGATCAGCGCAATTACGGCGACTGAGCCCGAGATGCGGTTGAAAAGGCGGGCGTTCAGGTAGCCCTCGATCTGGCTGGCAAAGAACAGGACGGTGGCGATGAAGACCGCGAAGAGGACGAGGATGCGGAGGGTGGAGAGCGAGGGGCGCATCAGGCGACCTCGGCTGCGACGGCGAGGTGCATGACGGCTTCGTCGGTCGCCTCCTCACCCCGGAACTGGCCGACGATCCGCCCTTCGCGCATGACGATGATCCGGTCGGCCAAGGACAGGACCTCGGGCAGGTCGGAGGAGATGATGATGATCGCGACACCTTCGGCGGCGAGGGTGCGGAGGATCTGGTGCACCTCGGCCTTGGCGCCGTAGGTTCGTCGACGATCAGAAGGCGCGGCTGGGTGTTCAGCCATTTCGCCAGCATGACTTTCTGCTGGTTCCCGCCCGACAGGGTGCCGACAGGAACGGTCAGGTTCGCGGCCTTGATGTTCAGCTTTTGCCGGAAGGCCTGGGCGTCGGTCAGTTCGCGGAGGCGGTCGAGCCAGCCGAAGGGGCCGGAGTGATGCCTTCCGTGAGGGCAAGGCCCAGCTTGCGGCGGTCTTCCGAGACGTAGGCGATGCCGAGCGATTGTGCTTGGGCGGGGCTGGTGATGGTGACTGGTTTTCCGGCGAGGGTGATGGTGCCTGTATCTGCCGGGGCGACTCCGAATAGGGCGAGGCCCACGTCTGTCCGGCGCGCGCCGACGAGGCCCGAGAAGCAGACGATTTCCCCCCGGTTCACGGCAAAGCTGATGTCGCGGAAGACCCCGGTTTTGGCAAGGTTAGAGACTGAAATGAGCGTCTCGCCCGTGTCGTGCGAGGGCGCACGGGCAAAGCGGCCGGCCATGTCGCGGCCGACCATCTCGGCGATCATGGAACCTTGGGTGACCTCGGTGACTGGCCGGGTAGAGATGTGCTTGCCGTCGCGCATCACGGTAACGGTGTCGGCAAGGGCGAAGATCTCCTCCAGCCGGTGGGAGATGTAAAGGACCGCGACGCCCTGGTCGCGGAGCGAGCGGGCGATGCCGAAAAGGCGCTGGACCTCGTGGTCGGACAGGGACGCCGAGGGTTCGTCCATGATGAGAACGCGGACGTTGAGGGAAATCGCGCGGGCGATTTCGACCGTCTGCTGCTCGGCCAACGTCAGCTCGGCGGCGGGGCGGCGGGGGTCGAGCGTGACGCCAAGCCGGGCGATCATTGCGGCAGCCTGGTCGTTCAGGGTGGACCAGTTGATAAGCTGGGGGCGGTTCTGGTGGCTGATGAAGATGTTCTCGGCGACCGAGAGGTCGGGGAAGACCATTGGCTCTTGATAGATGGCGGCGACCCCGGCGCGCTGGGCTTCGGCGGTGCCGCGCAGGGTGGTGGGCTGGCCGTCGATCAGGATTGTCCCGGAGTCCGGCTGGTGGATCCCGGTCATCGTCTTGATCAGCGTGGATTTCCCGGCACCGTTTTCGCCGACGAGGGCATGAATGCGGCCCGGTTCCAGCACAAGGGAAAAGCCGGACAGCGCCGCCGTGCCGCCGAAGCTTTTCGAGATGTCGCGCATTTCCAGGACGGGGGGCATTCCGGTGACCTTCGGGCAAGGGCGGCCAGCCCCCGGGAGTGGGGGACTGGCCTTCGGCAGGGCAGCGGATCAGTTGGCCGCGGCCTCGACATTGTCCTTGGTATAGACGGTGAAGGGCCCCATCAGGATGCGCTTGGCGCCGGGGCGACCGGGGTCTTCCTCGATCGTGTAATCGCCCATGCGGCCAGCTGTGAAAGTCTCGCCGATCTCGCCTTTGATCTTGCCGGTCGCCAGCATGTAGCTGGTGTAGTAGGTCAAGTAGCCGAGGTCGACGAAGCTCCACAGCGCAAACTCTGGCGCGCAGCCGTTCATCGTGTAGCTGACCATTTCAGCTGGCAGGCCAAGGCCGGAGACCTTGACCTTGTCGCACAGCCCTTCGTCCTGCATCGCCTTGGCGCTGGCCTGGATGCCAACGGTGGTGGGCGACATGATGAGTTTCAGGTTCGGGTGGCTGTCGACCAGCGCCAGCGCGCGGTTGTAGCTGACTTCGGACTGGTCATCGCCATAGACGGTATCGACCAGTTTCATGTTGGCGTATTTCGGGTCCTTCAGCGCCTCTTGCATGGCCGCAATCCAGGCGTTCTGGTTCGCAGCATCGGGGGTGGCAGACAGGACAGCGAATTCGCCTTCGCCGCCCATGATCGAATGGGCCATGTCGGCCATCACGACGCCAATTGATCCGAAGTCGACCTGCGCCACGAACACGGTTTCCCCGGCCCCGCTCGGGATGGGGCTGTCCCACGTCACGACCTTGGTGCCAGCGGCCTGCGCGGCCTCCGCCGCCGGGGCGATCTGGTCACCGGCGTTGTTCGACAGCATTACGACGGCCTGGCCCTGAGACCCGGCGGTGGTGAGGATCTCGATTTGACCCGCTACCGAGTTTTCCGGGGTCGGGCCGGTGTAAAGCAGGGTTCCGGTATTGCCGAGTTCGGCATGGGCCTCTTCCGCGCCCCGATTGGCCTGGTCGAAGGGCAGGATGCCCAGGAACTTCGGCAGCAGAACCATGTTGGCGTTGCCGCCCTTGTCGGCGGTGACGGCCTGGGCGTTGGCCCCGGTCGCCGCAAGCATCGCGCAAAGCGCAAGCGTGGAGACACTCAGATGTTTCATGAAACGACGTCCTCCCGTGGTTTTTTCGCAGAACCGGACTGGCTCCTCCGCTCCGGTTAGATGGCATAGTGGTCTGACCACTTTGTGAAAATCAAGCGGTTTCGTCGCTGCAATGCGGCTTTGCAGCAGCAGAAACCGGTGATTTCGCTTGCTTAAGCCCAAGACGACCGCCAGATTTCAGCAATTGGTATGACCACTTGGGAGAACCGCGATGCGCATGACCGTCACCTCTTGGTCGTTTCCGGCCTGCACTCTGCGAGAGGCCCGTGGCGTTTCGGAAGCGCTGGGGTTCAGGGCTATGGATGTCGGGCTGTTGCATGGGGCAGCCCTGGACCGGGGGCGAATCACTGGGGACCCGGAGGGCGCGGCGCGGGGTCTGGACGGGCTGGCCGTGTCTAACCTGTACTGGCTGTTCGGGCGGGATATCGTGGAGAATGCGGTCAGCGACCCGGGTGCGCGCGACCGCAACACGGCGGAGTTCGACGCGGTCTGCCGGTTTGCCAAGGCTGCGGGTGCGCCGACAATCTTTGTCCTACCGGGGGTCAGCGGGCCGGGGGCCTTTGACACCTCGGCGGCTGGATTGCGCGATCTGGTGGCGGTGGCGGGGCAGCATGGCGTGACCCTGACGGTCGAGCCGCATGTGGGGGGGCTGCTTGCGTCGCCCGCCGACACGTTGCGAATACTGGACCAAGTGCCGGGGCTGAAGCTGGCGCTGGACTACGCGCATTTCGTCTGCATGGGGTTCCGGCAGAGCGAGATCGACGTGCTGGCGCCGCATGCGGGCCATGTCCATCTGCGGCAGGCGCGACCGGGGGCCTTGCAGGCAAAGTGGGGCGAGGGGGTACTGGATTTCACCGCGATGGTGGGGGTGTTGCGGGATGCCGGCTATGACGGCTGGCTGGCGGTGGAATATGTGCATCAGGGGTACATGAACACGCTTTTCGACGACGTGCTGACCGAGACGATCCGGATGCGCGACCATCTGCGCGGGCTGGGGGTTACCGCCTAGGCCTTGGGGCGGCCTTGACCCTTTTGTGCGGGAGTGATCAGGGTGGCCGCCATGTGGACCCGCCTGATCCTGATCTGCACTGTCCTGATGTCCTGCGCCCCACGCGCCGATTTCACGGTGGCTCCAGCCAGGCGGGGCATTGTGCCGCCCACGACGATCTTTGTGGGCACGATGCGCGAAGCGGGACCGGAGGGGTTTACGCGCGGGCGGTCGGACACGGCAAGTTTCGTGCGCTATGACGTGTCGATCCCGACCGAGCGTGAGGCGGGGTCGCTGGAATTGCCCAGCCGGATTGAACGGCCGGACCCCGAGAAGCACTTTCTGCTGCTGGATGAGACCCGTTTTGCCGCCGAGCCTGATTTCCGCGCGGCGCTTTCCGCAGCGATGGGGCGGCGGGGCCAGACCGACGCGGTCGTCTATGTGCACGGGTTCAACAACACGATGGCCGAGGGCGTCTACCGGGTGGCGCAGATGCACCACGACCTAGAGGTGCCGGGCGTGGGCGTGCATTTCGCCTGGCCCTCGCGCGGGTCGGCGCTGGGCTATGTCTATGACCGCGAATCCGCAATCTTCAGCCGCAGCGGGTTTGAAGCACTGCTGGACTCTGTGGCCGATGCGGGGGCGCGGGAGATTGTGATCGTTGCCCATTCAATGGGCGCAGCCGTCACGATGGAAACCTTGCGGCAGATGGCGATCCGCGGGGACTCGGCAACTCTGGACCGGGTGGCAGGGGTCATCCTGATCGCTCCGGATCTGGATGTGGACGTCTTCCGGTCGCAGGCGCGGGACATGGGGAAGCTGCCGCAACCCTTTGTCGTGTTCGGCAGCTCTCGCGACCGCGTGCTGGGCCTGTCTGCGCTGATCGCGGGTGACCCGGAACGGCTGGGTCGGATGAAGGATGTTTCCCGGATCGCCGATCTGGAGGTGATCTATCTGGACACGGCCGCATACAACACGGGGTCGGGGCATCTGAACCTGGGCGAAAATCCTGCGCTTCTCCGCTTGTTCGGCGGCCTGATCGGGATCCCGGGCTGGTGCTGACCGTGCGCAACGCGACCGAGGTGGTGCTGGCGCCGGTGGGCGCGATTGGCGAGACCCGCGGCGGGAAGTAGCTGCTAGCGGCGACGGAGATAGACGTAGTAGGCGCCGGACCCGCCGTGTTTCAGGTGCGCTTCACTGACTTGCAGGACCGCCGGGCCAAGCGGCGGCAGGTGCAGCCAATGTGGGACCTGATGACGAAGCGCGCCCATGCGCTGAGGGATCGGGCCAAGGTCTTCGTGGCGCTTGCCCTTGCCGGTGATAACAAGAACAAGCCGCATTCCCTGCGCCTGGGCGTTCAGGATGAAGCGGATCAGTTCCGGGTGAGCTTCGGCCAGAGTGAGGCCATGCAGATCGATCCGCGCCTCGGGTGCGAGTTTGCCCCGGGTCATCTTGCCATGGGTCTTCGCGTCCATCTGCAAGGGGGCCTGGCCCAGAAGCTCGGGCAGGCTGGGTGCAAGGTCGCGGCGTTCCGGGGTGCGGGCCTTTTCCCCTAGTGCGAAGAAGGGCAGACGCGGCTTGGCATGGTGCAGCGGTTCGGGGGCGGCGGGGCCAGGTTCGGGATCGGGCAGGCGCAACGGGCTTGTGTGCATGGGCCGCGCGGTACGGGCGACGCTGCGCCAGAGGTCGGCTTCCTCGGGCGAGAGGTGTCGGCGACGGGCCATGGTTGTCAGTCGCCTTCCAACATCGCGAAGGCGCGGTCGATCGGGACCAGCAGGATCATGCGCCCGGGGTCCTTGACGGTTCCGGCTGCCGTTCCGGCCCCGCTTCCCGTGCCATAGAAGATGTCGGCGCGCTGCATGCCTTTGATCGCGCCGCCGGTATCCTGCGCGACCATCAGGCGCCGGATGGGCGCGCGGCCGTCCTTCTCGATCCAGACCGGGGCCCCAAGCGGGGTGAACTTGGGGTC
>JALOTD010000147.1 GCA_025458105.1 Tabrizicola sp.
GGGCAAGTTGCGCTGCCCCCTGCGAGACAACTGCCGGTTCGGACTTGTCGCTGCGGGAAACGACGCTTTCGCCCTGCGACAGGATGAAAGCCTCAGCGCTCTTGTCACCCTCACGGCGGGCGTCCTGAAGCTGGATCATCTGGGCGACTGTGTATTGCCCTACAGGAACGCCAAGGATCTTGGCCAGCTGGTCGGCGCCTTGGCCGGCCATGGCGACACCGGCAAGCGGAGCGGTCAGGGCGACCACGGTCAGGGCGAGGATGGATTTCTTGAACATGATGTCTTCCTTTCTTTGCGGCCCCTTGGGGCACGGCGTGTTTCGAGTGAGCGATCCCGGTCGGTGCCGCACCATTGCGGACCGGAGGATCAAGTTGGGTTTCCGTCTTTCCCGGGCTTCGCTGGTGCCTTCCGGCGGCTTGCGTCCCGATGAGATGAAGTTAGGCGTTCATCTTCAGGAGATCATCAGGCGCTTCGTTGATGATCGATTTCTCTAGAGTGAATGATCCGGCACGGCCAGGCCACCGATGCCTCTAGTTTGCGCCGAGCGGGCCGCCAAAGCCTTCGGGGCCGGCCAGGAAGTCGAGGAAGCTGCGGGTCTTGGCGGGCAGGTAGCTGCGGTCGGGGTAGATGGCCGACAAAGGGACGACGGGAGCAGGCAGGTTGGGCAAGAGCTGCTCCAGTCTGCCCTCGGCCAGATGCGGACGGGCGATGACCTGGGGCATGATGGCGACGCCCATGCCTTCCAGCGCCGCCTGGAACAGCACGGTCTCGTTCGCGCTTTGCAGGACCGGGGTCATGCGCACTTCGGGCGCGTTCGGCCCCAGGCCCAATCGGACGCGGCCCCCGGTGCTGACCGGACTGTAGGCCAGAAAGGGTGCGCCGGTCAGATCGCCGATCTCGGTCGGGCGGCCGATGCGGTCCAGCAGGGCGGGGGTCGCCACCATGCGGAAGCTGACATCCGTCAGCTTGCGTGCAATCAGGCCCTCGTCCAGTGCGGGGCTGACGCGAAGTGCAAGATCATAGCCGTCCTCGACCAGGTTCACCTGTCGCCCGGACAGGTCGAGGTCGAAGGTCACCTCGGGATAGCGCGCGCGATAAGCGGCCAGCACGCGGACAAAGCAGACTTCTGCCAGCCAGATCGGCAGGCTGATCTTCAGCGTTCCGCGCGGATCGATCGTCGATTGCGCCAGCCGCGCGCCCGCTTCGTCCAGACCTTCCAGCAAGGGACGCACCGCCTGCAGATAGATCGCGCCCGCCTCGGTCAGGCTGACGCTGCGGCTGGTGCGGTTCAGAAGCCGCGCACCAACCTCGGCCTCGACGTGCTGGACATGCTTGCTGGTCATCGCCGCCGAGATGTCCATGCGGTCGGCAACGGCGGCAAAGCTTTTCGCCTCGGCCACGGCGGCAAAGACCCGCAGGCTGAGAAGGCTGTCCATGATTTCCTCCGGATGAACCATGCCGCTCGGGGGGCAGGCGATGACTGTTGCGACAGGCAAGCCGAGGGCGTCGACATTGCCATTCGCCGCAGAATACCCGGAAAAATGCAAAGATCATCAACCAGGAAGAAATGCAGCCTTCACCTATGCGCCAATGATTGCGCGTAGGAGACCGGGTATCTCTTTGGGCACAACAAACCGGGGCCCATGCCCCAGAACCCGAAGGGACAGACCATGACCATGACCTCGACCGCCTCCGCATCCCCAAGCCGCGGCTGGAACATCGCCATCTGGGGGGGCCAGATCGCCCTTGCGGGCCTTTATGCAATGGGGGCGTGGTTCCACTTCCTGCCCCCGGAAGAGGCCGCCAAGATGGGCGCGGTCTGGATGTCGGAAGTCCCGATCGCCCTGCCGCGCTTCATCGGCATCATGGAAGTGCTGGGCGTCCTCGGCCTGATCCTGCCGGCCGCAACCCGCATCATGCCGCATCTGACGGTCTGGGCCGCTGCCGGCCTGCTGGCGATCCAGGCGCTGGCCATCCCGTTCCACGCCATTCGGGGCGAGTTCGAGCCGCTGCCCTTCAACCTGATCTACGTGGTCCTCGCGGTGTTCGTCCTCTGGGGCCGGGCCCGCAAGGCCCCGATCGCGGCCCGCGCTTGACGCCTGACCCCAAGGAGACCGACATGGAAACCCCAGCTCTCGCCCTTGCCCGGCAGCGTGCAGCCGACAACCTTCCCGAACGGCTGACCTGGGGCCCGCTGACCTTGTCGGTCACCGACCTTGACCGCGCCGAGGCGTTCTGGACCGAAGTCACAGGCTTCGTCCGTCGCCCCGAGCCGGGACCGGGCCTCGCGCTCGGCACCCCGGACCGGACGCTGGTGGTGCTTGCTCCCGGCGCCACCAGCCCGGTCGCGAAGGGTTACGCGGGGATGTACCACGTGGCTTTCCGTATGCCATCGCAGGCCGAATTCTCGCGCCGGATGCAGCGCTTCATCGACCTCCGGCTCCCGTTCTCGCCGGTCGATCACCTGATGTCGAAGGCGATCTACATAAGCGACCCCGATGGCCACGGCATCGAGATCGCCTTCGAGACACCCGAACGCTTTGGCCGGTTCAGGTTTGACGACGGCGGGTTCGGCATGTTCGACGCGTCGGGCCGCCCCCACAGCGGGCGCGAGCGGCTGGACCTGCGGGCCGAACTCGCTATGGCTGACGGCACCGACCCGGCCCTTCCGCTGCACCGCGACGCGACGGTCGCGCATCTGCACCTGCATGTGCCTGCCCTGGATCCCTCACTGGTCTGGTTCGAGGCCGTGGGCTTTGCCCGCAACCTCAACCTGCCCGACTTCGGCATGGCCGACATGGGGACAGGCGCGTCCTATACGCATCGTCTGGCGATGAACCTCTGGGCCGGACCCGGGGCGCGGCCGGCGCCTGCAAGCTCGGCCCGGCTTTTGTCCTACCGACTGGAGACAAGCGACTCCGCCACATTTGTGGCCTCGCGGGCGCACCTGACCGGAGACCCGGAGACCGGAGAGCTGACCGGGACCGACCCCGCAGGCGTCACCCTGACCCTGGCCCTGCGCGCCATCCAACACCGGAAGGAGAACGCAGCATGACCCTGCAAAGCCCCATCGAGACCGCCCCCGCACCGTCGCTGCTGAAAAGCCTTCTGTACCCATATGGCCTCTGGGCGCTGTTTGCGCTGCCCGGCGTGGCGATGACCGTGGCGATCTTCACCGCCGACCATCAGGCGGCGGCGATCCACGAGATGATCCATCCTTCGGGCGAAATGTCGGCGCGTTTCCTGATCGTCGCGATGATGGCGACACCGCTGGCCATGCTGCTGCGCGGCTGGCGCGGGCCGCAGTGGATGAAGCGGAACCGCCGCTACCTGGGTGTCGCGGCCTTCGGCTATGCGCTTCTCCACACGGTGCTTTACCTGATCGACAAGGCCGCGCTCGACCCCGTGCTGTCGGACCTGCCGAAGTTCTACATCTGGACCGGCTGGGTCGCCTTTCTGATCTTCGTGCCCTTGGCCGTCACCTCGCATGACTGGTTCGTGCGCAAGATGGGCCCATGGTGGAAGTGGCTCCAGCGTTGGACCTATGCCGCCGCTGTCCTGACGCTCGCCCATTGGGCCGCGCTGAACGACTGGGGTGGGGTTGCCCCCGCGCTCGTCCACTTCGGCCCGCTGATCGCGCTGGAGGCCTACCGCGTCTGGTACTGGTACCTCCGCCCGCGTCCCACCACCGCCTGACCCTTTCCCAAACCCGGAGCCCCGCCATGTCCACCACCCCCGCCACCTATCGCCCCGCCCAGATCTGGCTGCACTGGATCGTCGTGATCGGGGTCATCCTGCAGATCGGCTTCAACGAGGCGATCGTCGCCGTCGTCGATGCGCGTGAGGCTGGCCAAGCCGCCGCTGACGCCGACATGACCTGGGCCATGGTCCATGTCAGCATCGGCTTCGTGATCCTCCTGGCCGTGATCGCCCGGCTCTACCTGCGCTTCCGCCATGGTGTGCCCGGCCATGCCCCCGGCACTTCGCCCGCACAGGCGAAGGTCGCCAGCATCATGCACAACGCGTTGTACGGCCTTCTGCTGGCGATGGTCATCACCGGCATGCTGACCTGGAACGAGATCGCGCCCCTGGGAGGTCTGCACTTCGCGCTGTCCACCGCGCTCTTCTTCGCGGCCATCGCCCAC
>JALOTD010000148.1 GCA_025458105.1 Tabrizicola sp.
CCATTCGGAGCGCCCCGAAAGCGTGGGCATCATCGGCGCGGGGCCGGGGGGCCTTGCGGCGGCCGACATGCTGCGGCGGCAGGGCGTGCAGGTCACGGTTTATGACCGCTATGATCGCGCGGGCGGGCTGATGACCTATGGCATCCCCGGCTTCAAGCTGGAGAAGGACGTGGTCGAACGCCGCAACGCCCAGCTTGCGGACGGCGGCGTGAACTTCGTCCTGAACTGCAACGTGGGCGAGGACATCACCTTCGACGCGATCCGCGGCCAGCATGATGCGGTGCTGATCGCCACGGGCGTCTACAAGGCGCGGGATATCGAGGCCCCCGGCGTGGGCGCGAAGGGTATCGTGAAGGCGCTGGACTACCTGACGGTGTCGAACCGCAAGGGCTTTGGCGACGATGTCCCCGAGTTTGACTCGGGCGAGCTGAACGCCAGCGGCAAGCGGGTGGTGGTGATCGGCGGCGGCGACACGGCGATGGACTGCGTTCGCACGGCGATCCGTCAGGGCGCGCTTTCCGTGAAGTGCCTCTACCGTCGTGACCGGGCGAACATGCCCGGCTCGCAGCGCGAGGTGGCGAATGCCGAGGAAGAAGGCGTCGAATTCGTGTGGCTTTCCGCGCCGAAGGGCTTCACCGGCGGCACGGAAGTCGACGGCGTGATGGTGCAGAAGATGCGACTTGGTGCGCCCGACGCCACGGGTCGCCAGACGCCCGAGATCATCGAGGGCGCGGATTATGTCGAACCCGCTGATCTGGTGATCCAGGCGCTGGGCTTCGAGCCGGAGGATCTGCCGACGCTTTGGAGTGTGCCGGAGCTGAAGGTCACCCGCTGGGGCACGATCAAGGCAGACTTCCGTACCCATGAGACCAGCCTGCCGGGCGTTTATGCTGCGGGCGATATCGTGCGTGGCGCCAGCCTTGTGGTTTGGGCCATCCGCGATGGACGCGAGGCGGCCGAGGCAATCCTGGGCTATCTGGCCCAGACCGGGGCGGTGGCGGCGGAATAGTGAACGGTTGGTTAAGCGTCTGGCAAGTGTATGGCACCTGTCTGGCAAGCGTCTGGGGCGAATGACCGACACCAGATTGTGAAATGTCAGGTATGTTGACCTGAATCAGGGTGAAGCGATGCGGTTGGCTATTCTTCTTTGCGTGACGGTCTGCGCAGCCTTTCCGGCGGAGGCGCTGGACTTGAGCCAGCGCCCAGAAAGCTGCGAACGGATTGCAACAGCGCAGTACGACAATTGCAGCATCGCGAACATCTTCCGTTGTCCGGGCGAACAAGCGGCCTTCTGGATCGAAACGCTGGACGCAGATAGCATCCTGACCATCGAAACCCGCAATGCCGACCACGGCAGCCAGTCGATTGTCTTTGTCGGACAGGACTTCTCGATGCGGCTTGTGCAGTCCAAGGCGCACCCACGCGATACGATCCTGAACGGCAGTGCTGCGGATACGATTGTGGGCGAACTCGACATGTTCGGAATGGTGCGCCCGATCACGGGTGAAACACGCTATAGCCATGCCGGGGAGACGGTGGTGCTGGCCGGCGAAACCTTCGCCCGGATCAGCTTTGTCGGCACTGTGGAGCTCCCTCCGCCCATGCCGGAAACCGTTGGTGATGGCACGTTTCTGTACAGCGAACGGCTTGACCTTCTGGTCGAGGAAGTGGTGCGCGCCGATGTCGGCGGTGTCATCGATGCCTCCCAATTGGCCCATCTGGCGCTGACCGGACAAGACGGATTTGGCGACGAGACACCCGGATATGGCTGCGGCGAACTGAGTGGCCTGCCGCTCCTTGAAACGGAGGCCCCGGCATGAGACGCCTTCTGGTCCTCCTTGCCGTGCTCCCCAGCCCTGCGCTGGCTGGCCAATGGAGCGTTCCCCAGGGCTGCGAGGCCTTCATGACCGTGCAGTCCAAGGCCTGCCGGGTGTCGCACTACTACACATGTCAGGGGGATACTCCCGGCGATCAATGGCGGGTGGACATGGACCAGGAGGGTCCGTTCTTCTATTCGCGGATCAATTCCGAGGCCGAGTGGGTGGAGAGCTTTGACTCCTCGCGGCAGGTGTTGGACCCCTCGCCGGTGGACCGGGCGAGTTTTTCGGAGCTTCTGGCCAGCGGGATCGACACCTGGGATTTCACCCTGTCCAAGGATGATGGCACCGGCAGCCGGGCGGTGGGCTATGACCGGTTGACGGGTCAGACCGTGGTGATCGACGGGATCACGCTGAACCAGACCGAAGTCGAGTTTGCTGAATACGACCGGGACGGCACGTTGCTGCGCCAGTCGCGCGGGAACGAATACATGCACCCCGAGTGGCGGATGTTCTTCGCCGGGCCGGGCGAGACCGACCTGGGCGATGGTCTGTGGCGGCCCATTGATGGCAGCCCGGTAGAGTTCATCTTCCCGGGGGAAGAGGGGTTTCTGGACGGCCAACCCAAGTACGATTGCGACGCGCTTACCGCCTCGCTTCCGGTGGTGAGGGTCAGCCATGAGCCTTGAGCGGTCCGGCGGCTGTCTTTGCGGCGCGGTGCGGTTCACGGCGCGGCTGACGGGGAAGAATTTCGGCGTGTGCCACTGTCCGATGTGCCGGAAGTGGACCGGCTCGGCCCTGCTGGGGATCACGGTTCCCGAAGGCAACGTGGAGTGGTCGGGGGCGGAACACATCGCAAAGCGCCAGTCTTCGGCCTGGGGCGAGCGGGCCTGGTGCGCGGACTGCGGCTCGGCGCTGTGGTTCCGGGTGACGGTGGACGGCCCATACTCGGGCAACCTGGAGCTGCCCATCGGCACGTTCGACGATGCAAACGGGCTGCGAATGACGAATGAGATCTACATCGACCACAAGCCCGACAGCTACGCCTTTGCGGGCATTGATCGGAAAGTTTTGACGCGAGCGCAGTGCGTGGAGAAATTCCCGCTTCTGGCCAGTGATGAAGGAGAAGCCCATGACCACGTATGACGACGCCTGGGTGAAGGCCGAAGAGGAAAAGCGCGTCTGGCTGGACGCGAACGGGCTTTACAAGGCCGAGGATGAGCATTCGTCCTGCGGGGTGGGTCTGGTCGTGTCGATCAGCGGCAAGCCGTCGCGGAAGGTCGTGGAAAACGGCATCAACGCGCTGAAGGCGGTCTGGCACCGGGGTGCGGTGGATGCGGACGGCAAGACCGGCGACGGCGCGGGGATCCATGTGCAGATTCCGGTCAAGTTCTTCTATGACCAGGTGCGCCGGACGGGGCACGAGCCGGACGTGAACAAGCTGATCGCTGTGGGGCAGGTCTTCCTGCCGCGGACGGACTTTGGCGCTCAGGAACGCTGCCGGACCATCGTGGAGACCGAGGTCCTGCGGATGGGGCATTACATCTACGGCTGGCGGCATGTGCCGGTGGATGTGTCGGTGCTGGGCGACAAGGCCAACGCGACCCGGCCCGAGATCGAGCAGATCCTGATCCGCTGCGAGAAGGACATCGACCAGGAACAGTTCGAGCGCGAGCTTTATATCATCCGGCGGCGGATCGAGAAGGCGGCGACGGCAGCGGGCATCCAGGGGATGTACCTGTGTTCTCTGTCCTGCCGGTCGATCATCTACAAGGGCATGATGCTGGCCGAGCAGGTGGCGACCTTCTACCCCGACCTTCTGGACGAGCGGTTTGAAAGCGCGTTTGCGATCTATCACCAGCGGTATTCGACGAACACCTTCCCGCAGTGGTGGCTGGCCCAGCCGTTCCGGATGCTGGCCCACAACGGCGAGATCAACACGCTGAAGGGCAACGTCAACTGGATGAAGTCCCACGAAATCCGCATGGCCAGTAACAACTTTGGCGAGGCGGCAGAGGACATCAAGCCGATCATTCCGGGGGGGACGAGCGACTCGGGTGCCTTGGATGCGGTGTTCGAGGTGCTGGTGCGGTCGGGGCGGTCTGCCCCCATGGCCAAGACGATGCTGGTGCCGGAGGCCTGGTCGAAGCAGACGGTGAACATGCCCAAGGCCTGGGCGGACATGTATTCCTACTGCAACTCGGTCATCCGGTGAACATGCCCAAGGCCTGGGCGGACATGTATTCCTATTGCAACTCGGTCATCGAGCCCTGGGACGGTCCGGCGGCTTTGGCGATGACCGACGGGCGCTGGGTCTGCGGGGGCTTGGACCGGAACGGGTTGCGGCCGATGCGCTATGTAGTGACGGGCGACGGGATGCTGATCGCCGGGTCCGAGGCCGGAATGGTGCCGGTGGACGAA
>JALOTD010000057.1 GCA_025458105.1 Tabrizicola sp.
CCCAGCGCGCGGGCGCCGTCGCGGCGGTCCTTTGCACTTTCCGCCCCGTCAGGCGCGGCCACGACTTCCGCTTCATAGACGACAGGATTGCACGGGTCCTCATCGAAATACTCCACTAGCCGGGGCGCGGTGTAGCGGTCCAGATGCGCAACTGTCTCGGCCGCCACCGTCTTGACCTGGCTCCGCTCCAGCACGCCGGGCGTCGGCACGATCATCGCGAACTCTGCCGGATCGCCGCGATAGTCCGACGACATGGTGATGACCGAAGTCTCGTTCACCCGCGTGTAGATCACGGTAGAGGCCTTGTTGAACAACTCTCCATCCGCCCGCGCGACGTAAAAGCCGCAAAACGCCTGAGCGGCGGCTGGGGCAAGGGCAAGAAGGGCGGTTAGGAAAAGGCGGGGCAGGGCAGGTCGCATGGCGGCCTCCGACAAAGGGTGGGAAGAATGCGATCAGCCTGCACAGTCGTGGGTTGATAGGCAATAACGCTGTGCCGTTCGGCCTTGACCGCCGCCCCCTGGCCCGTCCCGGACGAAAAATGTCGGCAAAGGTTCGGCCAGATGCGACAGGTCTGTCATGTTCCCCGGGGCTTGGCCCGCAAAGTCGGTTCAGCCTGCATTGGGTCTTCGGGCCAGGGGTGGCGCGGATAGGCCCCGCGCATGTCCTTTCTGACATCGGTATATGAGGTCGCCCAGAACCGCGGCAGGTCGGTCGTTACCTGCACCGGGGCTTTCGCAGGCGACAGAAGCGTGATCCGGACCGGCATCCGCGCGGCCCCCACAACTGGATGCTGCGTCACCCCGAACATCTCTTGCAGCCGCACCTCGATCGCGGGCACCTCGCCCTCGTAATCGATCGGGATCTTCCGCCCCAAAGGCGTCTCGAAACTGCCCGGCACCAACCGGTCCATCTCTGCCAGCCGGTCCCAGCCGATCAGGCCTTGCAGCGCGGGCACCAGATCTAAGCCACGGATATCTCCTTCCGTCTTTATCCCCGCCAGATGCGGCAGAAGCCACGCCTCGGCGCAGGCCAGAAGCTCTGCATCCTCCACCCCCGGCCAGCCCTCGCCCCGTGCCAGCCGCGCCCGCGCCCTTAAGCGCCGCGCCGCCGGGGACCAGGGCAGGCCCAACAGCCGCACCCCCTCCAGCGCCGCCCTCGCCACCGCTTCGGCAGGCGCATCCCAATGCCGGTCGTCCAGCACCAGGGCCCCCAGCCGCTCTTGCCGGCGCGAGGTGACGCGGCCCTCGCGCTTCGACCATTCGCAGACCTCTACCCAGGCAATCCGGTCGGAATAAAGCCCCCGCACCTCGGCTTCGGAGATTGCCACGCCCTGCCGCACCGTGGCTTCCCGCGTATCGCCGTCCAGGTCCGTCGCCACGATCAGCCGCGCGCCCGAAAGCGCCAACCCCGGCGCCATCGCCGCCCCCTTGCCCCCCGACAAGACCCAGCGCGGCGCCTCGCCCTTCCGCCGCAGCCCGATCCGGTCCGGATAGGCCAGCGCCGCCATCTCGGCGAGAGTGAGGCCCCGTCCGTCCCCAGCCGTCGAAGGCTGGGCGCCCGGCATCCGATGTGGCGCAGACGGCGCGTCCGGGCGCCTCCCTCCCCCCGCGTGGGGGAGGGCCGGGGAGGGGGGGCTCCCGGCCAACGACCGCGCCGCCGCCTCCAGCCGCTTGGCCTCGACCCGCACCCGCTCCACCACGCCCCGGTCCGCCTCTGGCCCCGGCCGTGCAATAGCCTGCATACGCAGGGCCAGGTCCGGCCCTGCCCCGCGCAAGGGGTCGCGTTCCGCCAAAAGCGCCGCCAAAGTTGCCGCCTCCGGCCCCGCGACCGCCAGCATATGCCCCAGCCGCGGATGCAAGGGCAGCCCCGCCAAGACTCGGCCATGCGCTGTGATGTGGCCCTTCGCGTCCAACGCCCCCAACCCCTGCAACAGGCTCCGCGCCTCGGCCAGGGGTCCCGCAGGCGGCGGCGTCAGGAACGGCAGGTCTGTCCCACCCCAGAGCGCCAGCTCCAGCGCCAGCCCGGACAGGTCCGCCACCTCGATCTCGGCGGGCGGGTAGGGGGCAAGGCCACCCTCCTCCCCCTTCGTCCACAGCCGATAACACACCCCCTCAGCCACGCGCCCCGCGCGACCCCGGCGCTGCTCGGCCTCGGCCTTCGTCACCCGCTCCGTCACCAGCCGCGACATACCCGAGTTCGGATCGAACCGCGCCCGCCGCGCGCGGCCCGCATCCACCACAACCCGGATGTCTGGCAGGGTCAGCGAGGTCTCGGCTATCGACGTGGCCAGCACGACCTTGCGCCCCTCCGCAGGGGCCAGCGCCGCCCGTTGCGCCTGAAACTCCATCGCCCCGAACAGGGGCCGCACGGCCAACCCCGGCAGACCTGCCAGCATCCCCTCAACCCGCCGGATTTCCCCTTCGCCTGGCAGGAACACCAGCATCCCACCTTCTGTCTCCTCCAGCGCCGCCCTCACCGCGCCCGCAACCACCGCCTCCAGCCGCAAGGACGCATCCGGCGGCTTCGGCAACCAGCGTGTCTCGACCGGGAACGCCCGCCCCTCCGATGTCACAACCGGCGCACCCCCCATCAGCGCTGCCACCGGCCCTGCGTCCAGCGTGGCCGACATCACCAGCAGTTTCAGATCCTCGCGCAGCGCACCGCGCACTTCCAGACACAGCGCCAGCCCCAGATCGGCGTTCAGCGACCGTTCGTGAAATTCGTCAAAGATCACCAGATCGACGCCCGCCAGTTCCGGGTCCGCCTGGATCATCCGGGTCAGGATCCCCTCCGTCACCACCTCGATCCGCGTCGCTCCTGAGACCTTCGCCTCCCCCCGGATGCGATACCCCACCGTCCGCCCCACGGCTTCGCCCAAAGTCTCGGCCATCCGCTCGGCCGAAGCCCGCGCCGCCAGCCGCCGGGGCTCCAGCATCAGGATGCGCCCCGCGACCACCCTCCGCGCCAGCAAGTCCAGCGGCACCAGCGTTGTCTTTCCCGCGCCGGGAGGCGCCTGAAGTACCGCTATCCCGCGCGAGGCAAGCGCCTCGGCAAGCTCGGGCAACACATGAGACACGGGCAGGTCGATCATGTCCCGCTTATCGCAAGCCTGCCCAGCCAAGACCAGACCAACCCCTGCCTTTCACATTTGCCCAAATATCCCCGCGCGGCGCGCACGCCGAGCCGTCTTGCGCGCACCCTTCGCGCGCACGACGGCGAGACAAAAGGACTTCGCGCGGAACGCGCTCCTTTTGAAAACCGCCCGGTCAAGCGGACCCCGCTTTCGCCTCTCGCCAAGCCCGCGGCCTTCCGGCAATAAGGCGTCAGACGAGGGGACCGAATGGACACCACCGAACGCGCCCGACTGATCCGCGCCGGCGACCGCCGCGCCCTGGCCCGCGCCATCACGCTTGTCGAAAGCGGGCGCGCCGATCACCGGGCCGAGGCGCTGGCACTTCTCGAAGCCCTCCGCCCCGGCCCGCAAGCCCTGCGCATCGGCCTCTCTGGCACGCCCGGCGTCGGCAAGTCCACCTTCATCGAAAGCTTCGGCCTGATGCTGACCGGGCAGGGGCTGAAAGTCGCCGTTCTTGCTGTGGACCCCTCCTCTGCCCGCTCCGGCGGCTCGATCCTTGGTGACAAGACGCGGATGGAGCGTCTTAGCCGCGATCCTCTCGCCTTCATCCGCCCCTCGCCCAGCCAATCCCAGCTCGGCGGTGTCGCCCGCCGCACCCGAGAGGCCGTCGCGCTCTGCGAGGCCGCAGGCTTCGACGTCGTGCTGATCGAAACCGTCGGCGTCGGGCAGTCCGAAACCGTCGTCGCGGAACTTTCCGACCTCTTCCTCCTTCTCCTCGCCCCGGCGGGCGGCGACGAGCTCCAGGGTGTGAAACGCGGGATCATGGAGATGGCCGACCTCATCCTCGTCAACAAGGCCGACGGCGACCTGAAACCCGCTGCCCTGCGCACGGTGGCGGACTACTCGGGCGCGCTCCAGCTCCTCCGCCGCCGCCCGCAGGACCCCAAGGGCTTTCCCAAGGCCCTCCCGGTGTCCGCGCTGGCGGATGAAGGCCTTACCGCCGCCTGGGACGACATGCAGACCCTGGTCCGCTGGCGCAAGGCCGAAGGTCACTGGGACCGCACCCGCGCAGCCCAGGCAAGGCACTGGTTTCAGGAAGAGGTCCGCCAGGGCCTGCTCGCAGCGCTCTCGCGTGAGCCGCAGAAAGGCCTGATGGCCAGCCTCGGCGACCGCGTGGCCACAGGCGAGCTTGCGCCCGAAGCCGCCGCCGCCGAGATGTTGCGCCTTCTGGGCAAGGGGTCATAGGGTGGGCAACCTGCCCACCCTACCTTGCCTTACCGCGTGAAGATCAGCGCCAGGCCCATGACGGCCAGCGCCGCGCCCGCCCAGCTGGTCAGCGTCGGCCGCTGCCCGGTGCGCAGCCACAAGAGCGGCAGGATGATGACTGGCGAGGTCGCGGACAATGTCGCGATGATCCCGGTCTGCGATCCCTTCAGCGCGAACAGAAACAGCGTCATCCCCAAAAGCAGCCCGATCAGCGCCGTCGCCGCGGTCAGGACCAGAACCTTGCGCGGCAGCTGGCGCGGGCGGGGCGGGGCAAAGGGCAAGGTGGCCAAGACCCCCATCGCCAGCCCCGAGGCCCCCACCCGGATCAGCGAGCCGACATAGGGATCAAGCCCCCCCGCCATCCAGGGCCGCGCGATCAGCGTGCCTGCCGCTTGCCCCAGCGCCGCGCCCAGCCCGAAAAGCACGCCCACACCCAGACCACCCCAGACCTGCTCCAGCCGGTGCGCACCGCTGGCAGGCCGCCCCAGGATCGCCAGAGCCACGCCTGCGACCGTCACCGCGACCCCGGCCCAGGCCTGGGCGCCCAGCCGCTCGCCCAGGACAAGCCAGCCCAGAACCGCCGCCATCGGCGCGTTCAAGGCAAAGACCGCCCCGGCCCGGCGCGGCCCCAACCGCCCCACGGCCGCAAAGTTCAGCGTGTCGCCCAAAAGGATGCCCACCACGCCCGACACCGCCAGGACCACCAACCCCTCCCATCCCGGCAGCATCAGCGTGCCCGAGGCCAGGACGACCCCGCCCAGGATCAGCGTGACAAAGACCTGACGGATCAGGTTGAAATGAAAAGCCCCCAGCGCCCGGATCGCGTCTGAGGCGATCAGCCCGGTCGCAGCCCAGCAGGTCGCTGTCCCCAGGGCCGCAAGTTCATGGATCGGAAAAGCCATGTCATCTCCTTGCAAGGTCTGGTCGCATGCCGTCCGACCCCCCGCAACCCTGCCTGAGTGCGCTCCCGCCACGGTTCGGCCTGGACCGAACTTTGCCCCCTGTTTCAGCCGCCCTGCTTGGCCTATCCTGCGATCATGACCGGCAGCCCGAACATTGCCCGCCTTGCCGCCCCGCTCGCCGACCCGGCCCGCGCGCGCATGGTCATGCTTCTGATGGACGGTCGCGCCTGGACAGTGACCGAGCTTGGCCAGGCCACCGGCCTGACCAAGGCCAGTGCCTCGGAACATGCGGCCAGGCTCCTTGATGCGGGCCTCCTCACGGCAAAGCGTCAAGGGCGCCACAAATACCTTCGCCTCGCCAGCCCGGCTGTCGCCCACTTGATCGAAACGATGATGGCACTTGCCGCCCCCGACCAGCCGCAGTCCTTGGGCCCCCGCGACCCCGCCCTGCGCGAGGCGCGGTTGTGCTACAACCACCTTGCGGGCGCTTTGGGCGTGCAGCTCTATGCCAGCCTGTCGACACGCGGCTTTCTCGCCCACACCCCAGGGGGCCTGGGCCTCACCGCCCGGGGCCACGCCTTTTGCCAATCCTTTGGCCTGACAGAGGCCGACCTCGCGCCAGCCCGCGCCCCCCTCTGCCGCGATTGCCTTGACTGGTCGGAACGGCAAAGCCACCTTGGCGGGCGTCTCGGGCGGCTTCTCCTCGCCCGGATGGAATCGCAAGACTGGCTCCGCAGACGCGACGGCTCCCGCGCCCTCACCGTGACGCCCGTCGGACGGGCCGCCATTGCCCAGGTCTTTCCACCCTGCTAACGCATTCCCGTGCCTTGCTCTTTTCCCAGACGCTCCTGCCCGGGACGCCGCAATCTGTCATCGGGCGCGACGATCCTGATCTTGGCGGGATTGCCCATGCACATTCCCGCCTGACCGCTTGACGCCGCCCGGGATTCCCCTTACACGCCCCCAATCGAATTCGAGGGCCGGGGATTCCCCGCCTTCCCCCGCTTTGACGAATCGAAGGAACACCACAATGTCGCGCGTCTGCGAACTCACCGGCAAGGGCCCGATGTCTGGCAACACCATCAGCCACGCCAACAACAAGACCCGCCGCCGGTTCCTGCCGAACCTGAACGAGGTCACGCTGATCTCGGACGTGCTGGGCCAATCGTTCAAGTTCCGCGTCACCGCTGCGGCGCTGCGCTCGGTCGACCACCGGGGCGGACTTGACGCCTACCTTGCCAAGGCCAAGGACGAAGAGCTTTCGGCCAATGCGCTGAAGATCAAGAAAGACATCGCCAAGGCCCAGGCAGCAGCCTGATTTGCTTTGGATGCATGAAAAGGCCCCGCCTTCGACAGGAAGGCGGGGCCTTTCGTATTCTGCGATCGGACCCGTCGTCGAGCCCTAAGGTCTAGATGGCAGGACTTACCCTGCGCAATAGGCCTCGGCGGTCGCCCCGAACTGTTTGTAGCGCTCCCAGAACGCATCGTCCGAGGATGACTGAGAGACCCAGGTCGAATGCGCCCGTTCCGGGTCTTTGAAGAACTTGGCCGCCCGGCGCTGGTCGCCGCCCGAAAGCGTCATGTCGGCGGCCTGCTGGATGCACCCGCACAGGCTGCGATTACCCCCCCGGTCAGACGCCATGCAGGCCCGTTCGATCGGGCCCGCCGCAGCCGTGGTCACTGGAAGAAAGGCCGCCAGTGCGGCCGCAAGCATGATGGATTTCATTCGTCTCTGCCTCATTTGCCGGGCATGTCGGGTATCCACCCGTTCCACTGCCGGTCATTTTGCCCAGTCCATCATGCCAAGTCCAAGCGAATTTTTCAAGCCAGGTCAGTCACTTGGGGCCGATGGGCGAAATTCCGCAACCTCTCGCGGTACCCCGTCGCGCAGCCTACCAGATGCTGTGCCAGCCCTTAGCCGATTGGCCCTTGTCCGTACAGCCAAGTCCGGACCGCCAGCGCGCGCATCTCGGCCTGACGGCCCGCCAGCCTCCGGGCAAGGCCCGTGGTCCCACCAGCACGCTTAAGGCCGTTACCTGAAAGTGGTCCTCGCGGGTGCTGCGAAACCGCATGGCGGTAGTCTGCGGATCATCCCCAACAGCGCCCCTGGACGACCCCGCAGACCCCCGCGGTAAGCCCCGACTGGCTGCCGCCCCGCACTACCCGAGGCTGCCTTGACCGAAACGCGTACTGTCCGCGGCCTGCGTAAGGCAGTGCGGCTTTTTCCTTGCGCATAAGGCCTTTCCGCCCCCCGCGCCCTCCGCTATATGCGCCGTCATGATCACGCTCGACCGCATCCGCAATTTCTCCATCGTGGCGCACATCGACCACGGCAAATCCACCCTGGCCGACCGGCTGATCCAGTCGACGGGCACTGTCGCCGAACGCGACATGCAGGCCCAGCTTCTGGACAGCATGGATATCGAGCGCGAACGGGGCATCACCATCAAGGCCAACACCGTCCGGATCGACTATGTCGCCAAGGACGGCAAGGCCTATGTGCTGAACCTGATCGACACCCCCGGCCACGTCGACTTTGCCTACGAGGTTTCGCGGTCCATGCGCGCCGTCGAAGGCTCGCTCCTCGTGGTCGACGCCTCCCAGGGTGTGGAAGCCCAGACGCTCGCCAACGTCTACCAGGCGCTGGACGCAGGCCATGAGATCGTGCCGGTCCTGAACAAGATCGACCTCCCCGCCGCCGAACCCGAACGGGTGAAGCAGAACATCGAGGACGTGATCGGCCTCGACGCCTCCGACGCCATCCCGATCTCTGCCAAGACCGGCCTCGGCATCCCGGATGTGCTGGAGGCCATCGTTCACCGCCTTCCCGCCCCCAAGGGCGACCGAAACGCGCCCCTCAAGGCGATGCTCGTCGACAGCTGGTATGACGCCTACCTCGGCGTCGTCGTCATGATCCGCATCGTCGATGGCGTGGTGAAGAAGGGCGACCGCATCAAGATGATGCAGACCGGCGCGGTCTACGGGATCGACAAGCTTGCCGTCCTGAAGCCCCAGATGCAGGACATCGCGGAACTCGGCCCCGGCGAAATCGGCGTCTTCACCGCTTCGATCAAGCAGGTCCGCGACACCAAGGTGGGCGACACCATCACTCATGAAAAGAAGCCGACCGACCAGCCGCTTCCGGGCTTCAAACCCTCGGTCCCCGTCGTCTTCTGCGGCCTCTTCCCCGTCGACGCCAACGACTTCGAGGCGCTGCGCGACGCCATCGAGAAACTCGCCCTCAACGACGCGAGCTTCACCTACGAGATGGAGACCTCCGCCGCCCTCGGCTTCGGCTTCCGCATGGGCTTCCTCGGCCTTCTGCACTTGGAGGTCGTCCGCGACCGGCTGGAACGCGAATACGACCTTGACCTGATCACCACCGCGCCCTCGGTGGTCTTCAAACTCCACATGAAGGACGGCGAGGTCCGCGACCTCCACAACCCCGCCGACATGCCCGACCTCACCTACGTCGACCATATCGAAGAGCCGCGGATCAAGGCCACGATCCTCACCTACGCAGGCTCCCGCGCGATGGTCGAATACGACCTGCCGCTCGCCGAAGTGGTCTTCGACTTCTACGACCGCCTGAAATCGGTGACCAAGGGCTACGCGTCGTTCGACTACCAGATCAGTGAATACCGCGAGGACAATCTGGTGAAGATGTCGATCCTGGTGAACGACGAACCCGTGGATGCGCTCAGCATGATGGTCCACCGCGACCGCGCCGAGGCCCGCGGGCGCTCGATGGTCGAGAAACTGAAAGACCTGATCCCCCGCCACATGTTCAAGATCCCGATCCAGGCAGCCATCGGCGGCCGCGTGATTGCCCGCGAAACCCTGTCCGCCATGCGCAAGGACGTGACCGCCAAGTGCTACGGCGGCGACGCGACCCGGAAGAAGAAGCTGCTGGAGAAGCAGAAGGCGGGGAAGAAGAAGATGCGTCAGTTCGGCAAGGTCGAGATTCCGCAAGAGGCGTTCATTGCGGCGTTGAAGATGGATGGGTGAGGCGCGGCCCCGGCTTTAGCCGGGGAGAAAACGCTCCAGTGGAGCGTTTTCAGCGCCGAACGCCCGCGAACGCTTTCGCGGGCTGGCCGCTTCGGGCGGTGAGGCCAATAGGGAGAGAAGCAAGAGCGTTACGGCTTAGACGCCCTATGTTCTGCCGTGTTTGCTACCGCTTGGCTACATTGCCTATTGCGGCCAGCAGAATGTACCTTCTAACATATACTTCGCTGTCACCGGCCCGTGTCGTGGGAGGCTGAAGATGCAAGTTGCATTTTTTGGGTTCATCTGTTTCCTGTATTACAAGATACTTTCTTCTTTCATGTTCAGTGTGTCGATTTCGGCTTTGGCCTGCTTGCTCGTTTCAGTATTTTCAGTGGTGATTGCGGTGATCTTGGGAATCCTGTTGTCTCCGAAGATTAGATCACTGTCGTTAGAGGCTCTGCGCCGACAATCAGTTGGCGACCCAGATCTGAGCAACTTCGCTTTCGAGAATACTGTGGTCATTTTTGGAGCTGCGATTTTGGGGTTCGCCGCGGCAAATTTCACTCTCGGCTTCCTGATTATCCACGGTTTTTCTGCGGACTTCACCAAAGAGGTTTTGCGCGGACCTTACTCCAGGCTGTCGCCTTCTGGCTTAACATCACTGGCGATAATTCTTACGACACCTGGAGTATTCTTCTATTTGCCGCAGGCCTTTCGCACATATCGAGCAATCGCGAGCAAAACATAGAGTCTACCCATACACCCCACCCCTCGGCGCCACGCGGACGACCAGCACCACCAACCGCCCGTCCTCGATCCGGTAGACGATCCGCCAATCCCCCACCCGCACGCGCCATTGGTCGCTCTCGCCGACCAGCTTCAAACATCCTGCCGCGCGCGGGTCGTCCCCCAGGTCGTAGATCGCGCGCAAGAGGCGGGCCTTCAGAACCCGGTCCTTGACCTTTGCCAGTTGCTTGTCCGCTCCGGGCAGGACCTCAACCCGATAGCGGCTCATTCAGCAGCGGTCTGGGCAGCGTCGTCCGCGATGATCTCTTCGATGGTCCGCGCCGCAGTCGGGTTGGCCAGATACTCGGCATAGGCCTTCGCCCCTTCCCTTGCCAATTCCTCGTTCTCCAACCACTCGTAATAGGCCATGGCCTCGGCCGAGATCAGAACCGCAACCGGCTTGCCGTGTTTCTTGATCGTGACATCTTCGCCGCCGTGCTGGACCTTGCCCAGAAGGTCCGCCAGCCGCTCCCGCGCTTCCGATACCGTGACTTCGATCATCGCCGCCCCTATTTCGTACAAAACGTAACATACGTCACATTCGTACGAAAATCAACCTCACCTCACCCACGGCCTTAACGCCTCCGGCTCCGGCGCGCCCTCCTCGGCATACCTTCGCTGCAGCACCTCCTGCATCAACACCCGCTTCGCCTCTACCGGCTTCCCCTCCTCCCCCTCGAACCCCGGCTTCGGCCCCCCATAAGCCCCCCGGTTCGGCATGGAGCTTGGCTCGCCTCAGAGGTCCGCGCCCTGCGTCCGCCCCTTGTCTGCAACGACTTCGCGCGCCACTTCGTCCGCGCCCTCGGGAAGCCGGGCGGTCGCGATGATGCTGGGCCGCTGCCCGGCTGGCCTGCCCCCTGTCCCGCCGACGTTGCGGCAGAGCCACGTTTTCGACCGCACCAGCGGCGCGAACAGCCATTTCACGGATTTGCCACACTCCGGCCATGGCGACCCCGCCCCATCCGCGTGCCGGAACACTGTTTCCGAATCATTTACTGTCCTTGCTGCTACCCCGGTACGATTTCGAAAGGAAAGACGGACATGAAAACCGCGTCACCCCGCCTGCGCATGCTTGCCGCCGCCGCTCTCTCGTCGGTCCTGCCTGCTCTCGCCCAGGCCCAGGAAGCTTGCACCACCTACACGGTTCAGGCCGGCGACACGCTCGGCTCGATCGCGCAGGCGGCCTATGCCACCTATGACTACCAGATGATCTTCAACGCCAACCGCGACAAGCTCGCGACCAGCTTCAACAACCTTCCCGCAGGAATGCAGCTTATCCTGCCCTGCCTCGACGGCCGACTGACCCCGGACTCTGAACTGGGGGCGATCATCTCCGGAGAACAGGAAGCGCAGGACGCGAACCGGGACACGTCGAAAGCCTATTTGCCGCCTCTGCGATTTGTAACCGGCAACGGCAGATTTCCATTTGCCGACGAAAGTCTCACTGGCGGAGGGGCGCTGGTTCGTGTTGCGACAACAGCCCTTCAACGTGGGGGTAACGACTACAAGTATACCATTGCGTGGGTGGACGATTGGCGTGCGCAGACCCAGGTCCTTTTGCCCAGCGGTGCTATGGACATAGCGCTGCCCTGGCTGATGCCCGACTGCACCAAGCTTGACCAGCTTGGAGCCGAGGCCGCAGAACGCTGCACAAAGTTTGACATGACAGTCCCAGTGTACGAGCTGGCCTTCGTGCTTACCACGACGGCAGATAGCGCCTACGTCAACGCTCGAGACTATTCGGACTTTGCCGGCGCCCGCATTTGCCAGCCCAAAGGGTGGAGCGCGTTTCCCCTTGAACAGGTCGGCCTGTCAGAGCCATTCATTGTCCACGTACGATTGGGTACTCCTGACGAATGCGGCGAAGCCCTTCTTGAGGGCGAAGTCGACGCTCTTGCCATGCCGATCGAGGCATCGAACGATATCTTCGTAAGACTGGATGCGATGGACCGGGTGGTCATCAACCCTGTCTTGGTCCAGATCCTGTCGTTGCACTTCCTGGCCTCAAAGGACAATCCGCGCGGCAAAGAGTATATCGAGATGCTGAACAAGGGCATCACCGAGATGCGCGAGTCAGGCGAGTGGTACGATATTCTAGCCACCACGCTGGCGGAATATCAGGAACAGATCCAGTAACGCCGATCCCCAGGGGTCCGCTGCCAGTGTTCACCCAGACCGCAAGGCCGGCTGGGTGGCACTTTCCGGCCCCGGGGGACTAATCCTCCCCGCCTTCACCGGCTTACCGCACCCACGGCAGTGCGTCGTCCCAATTTCCGCCCTCTTCGGCAAAGCGGCGTTGCCGGATCTCCTGCATCTGTGCCCGCGAAGGTTGCGCCACCGGCGGGCCCTCGTCCTGCCAAGCTTCTCCCATCGCCCGAGCGGTATCGCCAAAGGCGGGCTTCGGGCCGTCCAGCCCCTCCGCCTCACGCCGCCGGAAGTGGGCCACGGTTTCGGCCCCCCGGATCACCCCCGCCAGGCGCGCATGCAGGTAGCTGCGCAGGACATCGTTGATCCGCGGACCATAGCCCTGACCCATCGACTTGAAGAACTTCACCACATCGGCATCCAGGCTGAGCGTCACCTTCACGGTCGCGGCCCGGGGCGTGGCGCGCGCGATCTCGTGCCATTCTGCCGGGATGCGGCCCGTCGCCTCAATCGTGTTGTGCAGGTCCCATTCCAGTCTGCGCATGACGTCCATCATATAGGTCATGTGGGCGCGCTGGCGGGGGGTCTGTTTCTTCAAGTCGGGCATGGCGGCCTCCTTTGCGGTCACCACTTTCGCGCCCAAAGGTTAACGCCTGCAAAGCCCAGAGCGCGCCCAGACGCTTTCCAGACCAGGCCCATACCAAAGCCATACGCTTAACCATCCCTTAACCGAACTGTGACAAGTTGAGGGAATGAAACGCCTCATCCCCTTGATCTTCCTAGCAGGATGCGGGGCCTCGCCCGCGCCAGAGTTCATGAACGCAACCCGCACCGATATCAGCGTTAACGGACGCAACTACACCGTCTTTCAGAAGGGTGAGAGGGTCGAGGTCATCCGTCTGGGCTATGCCCGACGAGGGGAGCATCAGGAAATCCGCGCCACGATGATCGAACTGATCCCTCGCGTCACAGGGTGCAAGCTGCGCGACAGCACGCTACAAGGCGACAGTGGCGAGATGCGCGGGTCTCTCGACTGCCCAAAGCAGCCTTGACTCATCTGGCAAAACCCCCAAGAAGCAGGCACCGAAACGGGGGCCTGCCATGCGCCAGATCGACCTTTCCCGCACCCTGCCGCAGGCGCGGATTGCGGAACTTCCGAACCCCTATTTCGGCAAGGTCCGCGACTGTTACGACCTGCCCGACGGGACGCGCCTCCTGATCTCCTCTGACCGGATTTCCGCGTTTGATCAGATACTTGCGGTGATCCCCTGGAAGGGCCAGGTCCTGACGCAGCTTGCTCGCTACTGGTTCGACCACACGGGCGAGATCGCCGCGAACCACGTCCTCGGCTACCCCGATCCGAACGTCGTCCACTGTAAACGCGTCACCATCCTGCCCGTCGAAATCGTCGTTCGGGGTTACCTCGCCGGGACCACATCCACCTCGATCTTGACCCAGTACAAGGCCGGCGCGCGGTCCATGTATGGCCACACCCTGCCGGACGGGTTGCGCGACAACGAAGCCCTGCCGCAGGCAATCATCACCCCCACGTCGAAGGCCTTCGACGGGGGCCATGACGAACCGCTGACGGCGGCCGAGATCGTGGACACCGGTCTGTTAACCCGAACGCAATGGGATGAGGTTAGCCAGAAGGCGCTGGCCCTGTTTTCGCGGGGCCAGAAAATGGCGGCCGAGCGCGGGTTGATCCTGGTCGACACGAAATACGAATTCGGCACCGATGCAGCCGGAAACATCCTTCTGGCCGACGAAATCCACACGCCCGACTCCAGCCGGTACTGGATTGCCGATGGCTACCCGGAGGCCTTCGAAACCGGCGCGCGTCCGCCCAGCTTTGATAAGGATGTGATCCGGTCCTGGGTTGTGGCGCGCTGCGATCCCTACAAGGATCGGATTCCCGATATCCCATTGGAAATGATTGAGAAAACGGCCCTGGTCTATATCGACGCCTTTGAAAGGATCACCGGCCAGATCTTTGTTCCGGATACCTCTGGCGCAACACCCTTCGACCGGATCCGCGCCAACCTGACGCCATTCTTCACGCCTTGACCTGTTTGCGCTAACAGTGGGCCAGTAAAGGGAGGGGACGACATGATTCTCAGCTGTGGCGAAGCGCTGATCGACATGCTGCCAAGGACCTCGACCGAAGGTGAGGCCTGCTTTGCCCCCTATGCTGGGGGTGCCGTGTTCAACACCGCCATCGCGCTGGGTCGCCTGGGCGCGCCATCAGCGTTTTTCTCGGGTGTTTCCAATGACATGTTGGGTGAGATTCTGGCCGATACCCTGACGGCGTCCAAGGTCGATACCCGCTATCTCGCCCGGTCCGACCGGCCCACCACAGTAGCCTTCGTCAAGCTGGTGAACGGTCAGGCGACCTATGCCTTCTATGACGAGGCGACGGCGGGCCGGATGCTGTCAGAGGCCGAACTTCCCACCTTACCTCCTGACATTTCGACGCTTTTTCTGGGCGGCATCAGCCTGGTGAACGACCCCGCCGCGAGCACGTATGAGGCGCTGCAGGTCCGCGAATGCGGCGCCCGGGTCACGATGGTCGACCCCAACATCCGCCCCGGTTTCATCGCCGGGAAAGAGGCCGCATACCGCGCGCGGATCGAGCGGATGATTGGCCGCGCGGATATCGTGAAACTGTCCGACGAAGACCTGCACTGGCTGGACGGGCAGGGCGACCTGACCGCCTTGGCGCGCGGCATACTGGCCAAGGGTCCGAAGGTTGTCTTCATCACCGAAGGCGCCAAGGGGGCGCGGGCGGTAACGGCGACACAGGATATTTTCGTTGCGTCGCAAAAGGTTAGCGTCGTCGACACGGTGGGCGCGGGGGATACGTTCAATGCCGGCGTCCTGGCCGCGCTGCATCAGGACGGGGCGCTGACCAAGGCGGGGGTGGCCAGCCTGACGGAGGCTACTTTGACGGCAGCCCTATCCTTGGGCACCCGGGCTGCGGCCGTGACGGTCAGCCGCGCCGGAGCCAACCCTCCCTGGGCCAACGAATTGTGAGAGCCGTCCTTCAGCGCGTGACCGAGGCCCGCGTTCAGGTGGACGGGACCCTCATCGGCGAGACGGGCAAGGGCTTTCTGATCCTCGTCTGCGCCATGGCCGGGGACAGCGAGGCGCAGGCCGAGAAGCTGGCGGCCAAGGTCGCCAAGCTCCGCGTCTTCAAGGATGCCCACGGCAAGATGAACCTGTCGGTCCGAGATATCGGCGGGTCGGCCCTCGTGGTCAGCCAGTTCACCCTAGCGGCGGACCTGCGCGGCAATCGGCCCGGCTTTTCCACCGCCGCGCCCCCGTCCGAGGGCGAGAGACTCTACCACCACTTCAGCCAAGCTCTTGTAAAGGAAGGCGTTCCAGTCGCAAACGGTCAGTTCGGGGCGGATATGGCGGTCAGCCTGATGAATGACGGGCCGGTGACCATCTGGATGGACACCGACGCGCTTTAGTTGAACGGATTCGCCGGGCGGCCAATGGCGTCGCCGCATTCGACCAGCGCGTCGATCGAGGCGCGAGACCCGGCCAGCGAATAGTTCTGCACGTCCGACCCATCCGCCGATCTAAGATAGAGCCGGTTCCCCCGTGCCACCTCGACGATGAAGTCCACGCCCGCATTGCTGTCGGGCAGGTAGAAGAGGACCGAATTCTGGTACAGTTCTGCTCCCGTCAGGTTCCACGGCGCGCGCCGGTCGATCTGGACTTGCAGGTCGCCGGTCTGGCCCTCGCCAAAGCTCCACGCGGTCGAATAGAATTGCAATTGAACCGCACCGTCCGGGAAGGTCCAGATCGAAAAGCTCTCGCCGGGCGCCGACACTTGCGCGACGCAGCCCACCGAGCCGTCATCCCAACCTACAATCTCGACTTGCCAATGCTTGTGGCTAAAAAGGATCTCGGACTGCTGCGCCCCTGCTGACCCTGCCGTTGCCACGGCCAGCGCCGCAGCCAAACCTGTGCGAAAACCCATCGTTCCAGTCCCTTGCCTTACTCCCTGACGCAGTTTTTGCGCCAAGATCGCAGGAAGGCAAATGAAACTTGCCGTCATCTTGGCAACAGGCTGTCGCGTGCGGCCTGGTCAGGCAGCCCATTCCCAAGGGTTGGAGAACTGCCCCAGTACCCCCGACACGGCGGCATCCTCGACAGGGGCCGACTTGACCAGTTGCGCCACAAGGCCGCGCTTCTTGTCCTCGATCACGCCGGTCACGCGGGCCGGGATCCCGGCCTCGGCCAGGGCGGCGTCGTAGGTGCGGGTGATCGCCAGACGCCTGAGGTCGGGCTTGAACACCTTGCCGACCGCCGTCTTCGGCAATTCCGGCAGCACTTCCAGATACTTCGGCAAGGCTGCCCGTTCGTGGATATGCTTCGCGGCATAGTCCATCAGCTCTTCCACCGTGGCCGAGCTGCCCTTGACCAGTTCGACATAGGCACAGGGCAGTTCCCCCGCGTGGGCGTCGGGCTGGCCGATAGCGCCCACAAATCCCACGGCAGAGTGGCCCATAAGAGCCTCTTCGATGATCGCCGGGTCGATATTGTGGCCGCCCCGGATGATCAGGTCCTTGGCGCGCCCGGTGATAAACAAGTAACCATCCGCATCCATCCGGCCCAGGTCGCCCGTGCGCAGGAAACGGCCCTCCGCAAACAGCTCCTTGTTCTTGTCGGCCTCAGTATAGGTCGAGCCTTCGAAAACCCCGGGGTTCGAGATGCAAATCTCGCCCACCTCATCGACCGCGCATTCGCGGAAATCGGTGGCACCTTGCCGGGTCAGGATGCGGACATTGGTATAGGGGAAGGGCAGACCGACCGAGCCGATCTTTTTCACGCCGGTCGGCGGGTTGATCGAGACAAGGCAGGTGCATTCGGTCAGACCATACCCTTCAACGATCTCGATGCCCGTCTCTTTCTTGAAACGGTTGTAAAGCTCGATCGGCAGGGGCGACGAGCCGGAGAAGGCGTTCTTCAGGCTGGAAATATCGGCGTTTACCGGGCGCTGCATCAGGGCCGCAAGCGCCGTGGGCACGGTGATCATGTAGGTCACTTTGTAGCGTTCGACCAGCTTCCAGAAGTTGTCGAATACCCCCTCGCCGCGATAGCCTTGGGGCGTCGGGAAGACCACATGCGCGCCCGAGCCGATCATCGACATCAAGATCGGATAGCAGGCAAAGACATGGAACAGGGGCAGCGGGCAGATCACCACGTCGGTCGGCTTGAACAAAAGGTTTGCCCCCAGCCAGCCGTTGTAGACCATGCCACTGACCTTGTGCTGGGCAACCTTGGGCATCCCCGTCGTCCCACCGGTGTGGAAATAGGCGGCAACCCGGTCTTCGGTCGTGTCGGCAAAGGTCAGCTGGTCTGCTGGCATCTTTGCCATTTCCGCGCGGAAATCCTTGACATTCGCTGTGTGCTGCACGGGGTTCTTCGGCCGGATCAGAGGCACGATCACCTTCTTCAGCCCCGACAGATAGGGAACGAGATCAACCTCCAGCACCGTCTTGACGTCGGGCGCGAACTGGACGGCCTCTGATACTTTCTGGGCCAAGTCTGTCTTGGGGAAGGCCTTCAAGGTGACCACGACCTTGGCCTTTGTCTCGCGCAGGATGGCGGCGATCTTTTCGGGTTCCAGCAATGGGTTGATCGGGTTGACGATCCCCGCCACCGCCCCGCCCAACAGGGTGACCGCCGTCTCCATCGCGTTCGGCATGATGTAGGCCACCACATCCTTTTCGCCGACGCCCAGGCTGCGAAACAGGTTCGCGGCCCGGGTCACCTGGGAGTGCAGCTCGGACCAGGTGAGCGTCAGCTTCTTCGTCTCGGGCCCTGACAACAGCTGATAGCTGATCGCCGGACGGCTGCCATGCGCGGCCTTGGCACGGCTCAGATAGTCGTACATCGACCGGGCCCGTTCGCGGTCGGCCCATGGTGCCTCGGCTTCAATCGCTCGGACATCCGCAACAGTGGCGAAGTTGGTCATCGGTTCCTCCCCTATGGCACCCGCTGTAACCGCAGGTTTCCGGTGAAGATGGGGGTCGGGAACGGTTTTGTGAAGTGCGTTTGTCCTGACTGACCGCCGGGCAACGTAACGTCAGACACCACCATCGGTGAACTGCAGCCGCGCAAGGCGTGCATAAAGCCCGTCCTCAGCTACCAGTTGGTCATGCGTCCCGATCGCCGCGATCCGCCCCTGATCGAAGACGACGATCCGGTCGGCGCGCTTGACCGTGGCCAGCCGGTGCGCCACGACCAGCGTCGTGCGCCCCTCGGCCAGTTTTTCAACCGCCGCCTGGACAAGCCGTTCGCTTTCTGCGTCCAAGGCACTTGTCGCCTCGTCCAAGAGCAGAATCGGCGCGTCGCGCAGGATGGCCCGCGCAATCGCTACCCGCTGCTTCTGCCCGCCCGACAGCATCACGCCGCGCTCGCCAAGATAGCTGTCATAGCCTTGCGGCAGGGCGGTCAGGAAATCATGCGCCGCCGCAGCCTTTGCTGCCGCCTCAACTTCGGCGTCCGAGGCACCAGGGCGGCCAAAGCGGATGTTTTCGCGCGCCGAGGTGGCGAAGATCACCGGGTCCTGCGGCACCAGCGCGATGGCCTGACGGAAATCGGCCCGCGCCAGATTGGACAAGTCCAGGCCGTCCAGCAGGATCCGTCCCTCTTGCGGATCATAGAACCGCATCAGCAGCTGCAGGATCGTGGTCTTTCCCGCCCCCGACGGCCCGACCAGCGCCACTGTCTCGCCGGGCTTCACATGCAGCGACACGCCGTTCAGCGCGCTGGTTTCGGGGCGGGCAGGATAGCGGAACGTCACGTACTCAAAGGCGATCTCGCCCCGGACGGGCCGGGGCAGGGCGCGTGGCGCCAGAGGGTCCTGCACCGCGTCATCGGTGTTCAGAAGCTCCACCAGCCGCTCGGTCGCCCCGGCGGCCCGCTGCAACTCGCCCCAGATTTCGGACAGGGCACCCACCGCGCCTGCAACCATCACCGCATAAATCACGAACTGGATCAGCTCGCCCACGCTCATGACTTCGGCCCGCACGTCACGCGCGCCGACCCAAAGCACACCCACGATCCCGGCGAAGGTGAGGAAGATCACGATGACCGTCATCACCGCCCGCACCTTGATCCGGGTCTTGGCACTGCCAAAGCTTTTCTCGGTGACGTCCGCAAAGGCCGCCCGGGTCTGCCCCTCATGGGTAAAGGCCTGCACTGTCTGCACCGACGACAGAGCCTCGGAGGCCGAGCCCGAGGAACTGGCGATCCAGTCCTGGTTTTCCTTTGACAACCGCCGCAGTTTGCGACCCAGCACGATGATCGGCACGATGATCGCGGGCACCACCAGAAGCACCAGCCCGGTCAGCTTGGCCGAGGTCAGGAACAACAGGACCAACCCGCCGATCAGAATCAACAGGTTGCGCAAGGCGACCGAGACGGAAGACCCGATGACCGACAGGATCAGCGTTGTGTCGGTGGTGATGCGGCTCAGGACCTCGCCGGTCAGGATCTTCTCGAAGAAGGCGGGCGACATGCCGAGGACCCGGTCGAACAGCGCCTTGCGGATGTCGGCCACCACCCGCTCGCCCAGCCGGGTGACAAGGTAGTAGCGCAGACCCGTCCCCAGCGCGAGCAACGCCGCAATGACCAGCGCCGCGCCGAAATACTGGTCCAGAAGCTCGGTCGTGCCAGTGTTGAAGCCGTCGACCACCCGCCGCACGGCCAGCGGCAGGATCAGGCTGATCGCCGCCGTGACGACCAGCGCCACCACGGCCAGACCCAGAAGGCCGCGATAGGGCCGCAGGAATGGCACCAGCCCGCGCAGGGCGCCCACTTTCTTCGACTTCGGCCGATCTTCCGCCGCTGATGTATCCGACATGCGCAGACTTTCTTGGTTCGGCGACGGGTTTAGTCTGCCAAAGGCTTGCCCACAAGCACCCCCGCCCGCGACCATCCGCCCCTGAAAGGCCGCGCAGCCCCTTTCGCTCGCCCTCCGCCCATGCCACCTTCAGCGGATGACCGAGCCCTCTGTCTTCCAAGCCGCCGATGGCGCCAGACTCGCCTATCGCGACGAGGGCGCGGGTCTGGCCCTTCTCTGTCTGCCGGGCCTGACCCGGACCATGGCCGATTTCGACTATCTCCAGCCCCATCTGCCGCCGCTGCGGCTGATCCGGATGGATTACCGCGGACGCGGCGCCAGCGACTGGACCGGGGCCGCGACCTACACGGTAGAGCAGGAGGCCAAGGACGCGCTGGCGCTTCTCGACCATCTGGGGGTGGCGCGGGCCGCGATCCTGGGCACCTCGCGCGGCGGGCTGATCGGCATGGTCCTTGGTGCAGTGGCGCGCGACCGGCTGGCAGGTCTGATCCTGAACGATGTCGGCCCCGAGATTGCGCGCAGTGGTCTTGTACGAATCTTCGACTATGTCGGCCGAAATCCGGCCGGCAAGACCCATCAGGGCTTTGCCGAGCTGCTCTCCCGCTCGCCAGGCTTTGACGGCGTGCCGATGGAACGGTGGCTGGACGAGGCCCGCAAGCACGCGGTCGAGACCCCCCAAGGCCTGAAGATCACCTACGACCCCACCCTGCGCGAGGCTTTCCTCAAGGCCTTCGATGGCCCGCCCATCGACCTCTGGCCGCTCTTCGACACACTGAACGGCCTGCCGTTGGCCCTGATCCGGGGCGCGAATTCTGACCTTCTGACCCCCGAAACCGTGCAAATGATGCGCGCCCGCCGCCCCGACATGGCCTTTGCCGAGGTACCGGGCCGAGCCCATATCCCCTTTCTGGACGAGCCCGAGGCGGTCGCCCTGATCCGTAGCTTTCTGGCAGGCCTGACATGACGCCCGAAATGATCGAAGCCGCCGCCGTACGCATGGCTGGCCACATCCGCCGCACGCCGTTTCTGAACGCACCGCTTTTGGACCAGGCGGTTGGGCGGCGTGTTTTCGTGAAGGCGGAATGCCTGCAGGTGACCGGCAGCTTCAAGGCGCGGGGCGGCTGGTCAGCCGTTTCAGCGCTTGATCCAGAGGCCCGCGCCCGGGGTGTCATCGCCTACAGCTCTGGCAACCACGCACAAGGCGTGGCCTACGCGGCGGCCCGCCACGATGCCCCTTGTGTCATTCTGATGCCTTCCGACGCCCCGCAGGTGAAGATCGCCAATACCCGCGCCTATGGGGCCGAGGTCGTCCTGTACGACCGCGCCACCCAGGATCGCGACGCCATCGGCGCCCGCCTGGCCGATGACCGAGGCCTGAGGCTGATCAAACCCTACGACGACCCGCAAGTGATCGCGGGCCAGGGAACCGTGGGCCTGGAACTCGCCGAACAGGCCGTCGAGGCGGGGATCACCCAGGCCCCGGTCTTCGTCTGCTGCGGCGGGGGCGGCCTGTCCTCGGGAATCGCGCTGGCGCTTGAGGCGCGCGCGCCGGGCCTGCAGGTCCGCACCGCGGAACCCCATGGTTTCGACGACATGGCCCGCTCGCTTGCCAGCGGACAGCGCCAGAAGAACCCCGCCACAACCGGCTCGATCTGTGACGCGATCCTGACGCCCAGCCCGGGAGAGCTGACCCTCCCGATCCTTACGCGCCTCGCCAGGCCAGGGGCTGTGGTCACCGACGACCAGGCATTGCACGCCATGGCGCTGGCCTTCACGCATCTGCGGATCGTGCTGGAGCCGGGTGGGGCCGTAGCCCTTGCCGCCGCGCTGTTTGGCGAAGACCTGCCTGACACCGTCATCGCCGTGGCCACGGGGGGCAACGTGGACCCCGCGACGTTCGCCACCGCGCTGGACCGCTTTGCCGGATGCTGATCTGGCTGGAAGACCTGAGGCTGAACGCCGAACTCACTGGCCCGGCGACCGCGCCGCCGCTGGTCCTGATCCATGGGCTGGGGCAAGACCTGCACCTCTGGGATGGGCTGACCCTGCCAACCCGCACCCTGCGGCTTGACCTGCGCGGCCACGGGGCCACGGACACGCCGCCACCGCCCTACAGCCTTGGCACGTTGATCCGCGATGTCGAACGGCTGATGACACATTTCGCGCTGAAGGACGCCGTCGTCCTGGGTGCGGGGGAAGGTGGGCTGATCGCCCAGGGCCTGGCCGCCAAGCGGCTTGATCTGGTGCGAGCCCTGGTCCTGACCGGCAGTGCCACGCGCTTTGCCAATCCGTCCACTTGGGAAACCCGGCTTGCGCGGCTAAAGGCGGGCGGCCCCGACCTTGACGCCGAATGTGCCCAGCTTCTCGGTCCACGCTGGAAGGCCTCGCCCGTGCTCGAGGCCGTCCGCGCGACGCTGGGCAGCACCCGGCGCGACGGCTGGCACGGTGTCGCCAGTGCCGTGGCCACCGCCGATCTGTATCAGACCACGGCCACGCTGCAGCTGCCGACCCTGGTCCTTGCAGGCGCGGATGATCGCAAGACCCCGCCCGATCTGCAACGCGAGCTGTCCGACCTGATCGCCGGTTCCAGCTTCCAGCTTCTGCCGGGCGGCAGCCACCTGTCCATGCTGACCCAACCAGAGGCCTTCAACCAGGCGCTGACCGGTTTTCTGACCCGGATCGCCCATGCCTGAGCTGCTTCTGATCCACGGGACCTGCCACGGCGCCTGGTGCTTCGACCGCCTCTTGCCTGAACTCACCACCAGGGGCATCCCCGCCCGGGCGATCGACCTGCCTGGCCGCGATGGCAGCACCACGACGCTGGACGACTACGCGCAGGCCATCCTGCAGGCCGCAAGCTCCGGGACGATCCTTGTTGGCCATTCCGCCGGTGGCTACGCCATCACCGCCGCAGCCGAGGCGGGTCCCTCCCGCTTCACGGGCCTGATCTACCTCTGCGCCTACCTCCCCGCGCCCGGCCGAAGCCTGGCCGACATGCGCCGCGCCGGGCCGTCGCAACCCCTTTTGCCCGCGATTCGCATGGCCGGGGACCGGCAAAGCTTTACCATCGACCCCGCCCTCGCGCCAAAGGCATTCTACCAGGACTGCCCTCCCGACCTCGCCCAATGGGCCACCGACCGGCTTTGCCCGCAGCCCGTGCCCCCCCAGCAGACGCCCCTTTGGCCCCACGTGGCCGAGACCCTGCCGCGCCGCTATATCGTCTGCGACCACGACCAGACCATCCCGCCCGAGTATCAGCGCCAGATGGCGGCCTGCTTGCCCGAAACCAGCCGCCACGCGCTGCCCTCTGGCCATTCGCCTTTCCTGTCGATGCCCGACCAGCTGGCCGACCTTCTCGCCCGCCTGCGCGAATCCATCCTCACCTAGCGCCTAAGCGACACGGTCGCGTCGCTTTCCTACGGCCCGCCAAGCGCCCCGCCTTCTAGCTTTCTCTTCGACAAATATCCCATGGGGTATTCAGATGGTTTCGCCATCGGTTCAAGAAACCCGAGGAAGGGGGGTGTAACCCCCGCTCCTCGGCCAATCAGGAGGCGCGCCATGAAACTGAAGGACCTTGAAATCTTCGTCGTCGCCCCCCCGTTCCCCGGATGGGGCGGTCGCTACTGGATCTTCCCGAAGCTGACCACCGACACCGGGATCGTGGGCTACGGCGAATGCTACGCCTCCACCGTCGGGCCCAAGGCGATGCAGGCGGTGATCGAGGACGTCTTCGAACGCCACATGGCCGGGGAAAACCCCGAAAACATCGAACTCATGTTCCGCCGCGCCTACAGCGCGGGCTTCACGCAGCGCCCCGACCCGACCGTTATGGGTGCCTTCTCCGGGCTGGAAATCGCCTGCTGGGATATCCTGGGCAAAGCGCGCAACCGCCCGGTCCATGCCCTTCTCGGCGGCAAGATGAACGACCGCATCCGCAGCTACACCTACCTTTACCCCGAACCCGGCAAGGAATCGGCCGAATTCTGGGTCGACCCCGATGCTGCCGCCGAGGCCGCCGTCCGCTTCATGAACATGGGCTTCACCGCCGTGAAGTTCGACCCGGCCGGTCCCTACACCATCCGCGGCGGCCATGAACCGGCGATGTCCGACATCACCCGCTCCGTCGCCTTCTGCAAGGCGATCCGCGAAGCCGTCGGCGACCGGGTCGACCTCCTATTCGGCACCCACGGCCAGTTCACCACCCCCGGCGCGATCCGCATGGGCCGCGAATTGGAACCCTACAACCCGCTCTGGTACGAAGAACCGATCCCGCCCGACAACCTTCTGGAATTCGCCGAGGTCGCCAAATCCGTCCGCGTCCCCCTTGCGACCGGCGAGCGGATGACGACCAAGGCCGAATTCGGCACGCTCCTCCGCGCCGGGGGCGTCAAGATCCTGCAGCCGGCGCTGGGCCGGGTGGGCGGCATCTGGGAGGCGAAGAAGATTGCCGCGATGGCCGAGATTTTCAACGCTGAGATGGCCCCCCACCTTTACGCCGGACCCGTCGAATGGGCCGCCAATGTCCACTTCGCCGCCTCGATCCCGAACCTCCTCATCGCCGAAACGATCGAAACCGGCGGGGCCTTCCACCAGAAGCTGATCCGTAACTCGATCAAATGGGAGGACGGCTACATCCTCCCCCCCGATGCCCCCGGCCTTGGGATCGACTTCGACGAAGACGTCGCCCGAGCGCATCCCTACACCGGCACCGGGCTGCATCTGCAGATGCAAGAGGCCCCCTGCGACTATCGCCACGGCAACCGCTTCGAAGGCGGCGCGCCAGCTGCGAAGACCTGACCGCATTCCGTGGCAACGCCGTCCGAGTGGCTCGATGCCACGAGGACGGCAGCTGTCTGAAGGAAATGGCGGGCCCAGAAGGACTCGAACCCTCAACCTCGGACTTAGAAGGTCCTTGCTCTATCCAGTTGAGCTATGAGCCCGCACCCCCGCCTTTTGCGTCGGGTCCAGGGCGTAGCCCTCAAACGGCCCGCATTCGTCAAACCCCGCCCGCGTATACAGCGCCCGCGCTGCGACAAAGGTCGGCTGCACCCCTGTTTCCAGCGACAGACGGCTAAAGCCGTCCTTTCTGGCTTCGGCCACCAGTTGGTCGAGCATCACCTTCGAGAGCCCTCGCCCCCGCGCCTCGGCCAGCACATGCATCGACTTGATCTCGGCGTGGCCCGCATCGATCCGCTTGAACGCCCCCATCGCCAGGGGCTGCCCCCCGTCGCGCAAGACGAAGAACCGAATCCCCGGCGCAGCCAAGGCGCTCTTGTCCATCATATGGATCGATTCGGGCGGTGTGTCGGCATGCATGTCGGCTGTGTGTCGCTCGAACAAAAGCGACAGGTCCGGGGTCAGCGGGTGTTCCTCAGCGATGGTCACGGGCATGGGCGTTCCTCCGCCCCCTTCCTGCCGCGTCGCGCTGAGACAGGCAAGC
>JALOTD010000149.1 GCA_025458105.1 Tabrizicola sp.
CGCGAAGGTGCCAAGACCAAGGACATCACCGGGGGTCTGCCCCGCGTGGCGGAACTGTTCGAGGCCCGTCGTCCGAAGGATCACGCGATCATCGCGGAAGCGGATGGCTATGTCCGCTTCGGCAAGGACTACAAGAACAAGCGCCGCATCACCGTGGAGCCTGTCGATGAGACCTTGCAGCCGATGGAGTACATGATCCCCAAGGGCAAGCACATTCCGGTCCAGGAAGGCGACTTCGTCCAGAAGGGCGACTACATCATGGACGGGAACCCCGCGCCGCATGACATCCTGCGGATCCTGGGGGTCGAGGCGCTGGCCAACTACATGATCGACGAAGTGCAGGACGTCTATCGCCTGCAGGGCGTGAAGATCAACAAAACGTGAAGGCCCGCAACCGCGGCCTGCGCGAAGCCTCGGCCGAGCCGATCCTTCTGGGGATCACCAAGGCCAGCTTGCAGACGCGCAGCTTCATCTCGGCGGCGTCCTTCCAGGAAACCACCCGCGTCCTGACCGAGGCTTCGGTCCAGGGCAAACGCGACAAGCTGGTGGGCCTGAAAGAGAACGTCATCGTCGGCCGCCTGATCCCGGCAGGGACGGGTGGGGCGACGAGCCGCGTGAAGAAGATCGCCGCCGACCGCGACCACACGGTCATCGAGGCCCGCCGGTCGGAGGCCGAAGAAGCCGCCGCGCTGGCCGCCCCGATGGCAGTAGTGGACCCCGATCTCGACAGCGACATCGGCCTCGTCGATACCATCGAAAGCCGCGACTGACCCTCGCGGCCTTCGGGCACACGACATATGCCCCTGCTAGTCGCAAGACCGGCGGGGGTTTTTTCAACAACGATTGAAAAACCCAAGGGTCGGGTTCAGCGAACGTCGTGCCTATCTCTGTGTGAAGCAGATACTGACTGCGGGCCTCTTGTCCCAGACTCGACCGATGGGTCTATTCGACCGTCATGTTCTGCGAGGAAAGGAAGTCGCGTATGGTCCACGCTCCGATCCCAAAATTCCACTTGCTGACTTGATCAAGGCTGAGATTCAAATCCTCTGTGCCTCGGATGTGCATGCCCGCAACCACAAACTCGTTGTTATGGTAGGTCAACAGGACAGAAGACGAGGCGCCGACAAGCGTGTCACAGGCGTGATAAACAAGCTCGTTGCTGATATCAGCCATGCAGGATTGATACCACATTCCGGGTCCATCAGATTTGTGGTGGCCAATGAGCACCAGTGATTTTTCCGGGGGTGTGAGGCTCCAACGCATCAAGGGGACGTCCTCTGCCGAAACGTCCCAGAAGGAGTGTGATCCCCGAATAGTCCCGTCCGGAAGAATGTCTGTCGAAATCTCTTCCGCAAGAAAGAAGACTGCAAAGTCGAGTGAAGCTTGAATCACCACCCCGGCTGAACTGTCCATAAGCGAGACTGCGCCGTCAGCTGGATACGGGTTGTTCAGCATGGGTGATCCACTGAGGGGCACTTTGCGCCGAACAAAATCTGTTGGGTGAGGAATGCCGGCCTTCGGGTCCCAGAAGCTGATATTGGCATAGTAGCCAGGATCAGAAAGGTCGCACCTTGGCTTGCGGAAATGGATGTCTTCGAACACCGAATGGGCAGAGGTGATAATGGCATCGCGGCCATCAATTCTAACCAGAAATGCATTTCCTGACTGCTTCCCGTCACACCAGGTCATCTGCCCCGTGCGCGCTGCCGCGACCAGGATCGCCTCCTCCATCGCGGTCAGCGCCTCGCCGCGCGCCTTGCGGGCGCGCAGGTCGACCACAGCTTCCTTGTCGTTGCCATCGTTGAACGTCGCTGCAAGCCACAGCCGGTCCGGCCGCTCGGCCAGAGCCGCGCCGGCGGTCATGCAGCCGATCCCCGCCACTGCCAGTCCCGCGATCCTTTGTGCGACACCCATGCCTTGTCCTTTCAGACCTTCTGCGGATGCTAGAAGCCGACACTGACACAAGCAAGCGATGCGGTGGCCACGCCGGACGTCACCCGGCCGCGCTTTGGCTTTTGCAGGTTTACGCCTTGTGAGAGAGCCTGCCCGTACATACCTCGCTTCTGCAGGAACTTTGGGGAGGAGGGCTTCATGTCCGTTCAGTCTATCGTCACCTTCGTGGAAGCCTCCCGCAGCGCCGACGAGTCCTCGGCCTTTGACCTGGCGCTTGGTTGGGCAGGTCATTTCGATGCCCGCGTCGTCGTGCTGGCCTTTCCGGCCGATGTCAGCAGCCGTGCGTCCGATGATGTCGACGTGGCCGAGGTCCGTGCACAGATCACCGCGCAGGCGGACCGTGCCGCGGTTCCCGTCGCGGTGGTCGACCGGTCCAGCTTTGCCTACGGGATCGGTGAGGTCTTCGCCGACCACCTGAAGGTCGCCGACCTTGGCATCCTCTGCGGGCGCAAGGGGCCGATGGTTGGCGAACGGCTGCTGGCCCAGGCCGCCCTGTTCGACGGTGGCCGCCCGCTGGTCATCGCGCCACGCCGTGCACCCGCCGCCGTTCCCCGCCGGGCGCTGATTGCCTGGGATGGCACGCATGCGGCTGCCCGCGCCATGCAGGATGCGCTTTCGGTCCTTACTGCGGGCAGCGAAGCTATCGTGGCGCGGGTCACCGACGACAAGGACCTTCGCATGGACCAGTCGGGGATCGAGGCCGCGCACCACCTTGCGCGCCATGGCCTCAAGGCCGAGTTCCGCGAGGTTGCGCGCACAGGCCGGTCAGTCTATGTCGCGCTGGTCACCGCAGCGCATGAGGCAGGATGCGATCTGATCGTCGCCGGAGCCGTCCGCCATTCGCCCTTGCACGACCTGGTCTTCGGCAGCGTGACCCAGCATGTGCTGGACGGCGACTGTGACCTTCCGGTCCTGCTTTCGGCCTGATTGTCTGAGCCAGAAGGCGGGGCGGTCCCGACGAGAGCGGCCGGATGTCCGCGGGTGACGCTGGACGTCCTTGTGTCGGTGCACATTGGTCCCTTCCCCTCTGAGCGCCAGCCTGCTAGTCAGGCTGGACAAGGACGAAGCTGATCTTGCCCCTCTCCGAAAATCTTCGCGGTATTCTGTTGATGTGCGCCTCGATGGCGGCCTTCACGATCAACGATACCTTCATGAAATCGGTCACCCTGACCCTGCCGCTATACCAGACCATCGGCCTGCGCGGACTGATCGCGGTTCTGGGCCTGACGCTTCTTGCCCTGGCAACCGGGGCGTTCCGCTTTCGCCTGAACCGCAGCGATGCGCTGCTGATCCTGATCCGCTCGCTTGCCGATGTGGCCGCGACGATCACCTTCCTGACGGCCCTTCTGCACATGCCGCTTGCGAACCTGTCCGCTATTCTGCAGGCCTTGCCGCTCCTCATCACTCTGGCCGCGGCGCTGGTCTTTGGCGACCGGATCGGCTGGCGTCGGATGACGGCGATCCTGGTGGGGCTTATCGGCGTCATGATCATCATCCGCCCGGGGACCGAAGGCTTTGACCGCTGGTCGCTTCTGGGCCTTGCCTCTGTCGCCTGCGTGGTCGTCCGCGACCTTACGGTCCGCAAGGTCCAGGGTCAGTTGCCCTCTGCGCTTGTCGCCCTGGGCGCGGCAGTCGCTGTGACCGCGATGGGCTGGATCGGTGCCGGGATCCAGGGGGTTCAGCCACTTTCGGGTCTTGAGGCGATCAAGGTGCTGGGTGCGGGTCTCTTCCTGATCGTGGGCTATCTGACCTCGGTCATGGCGATGCGACATGGCGACATCGGTCTTGTCGCCCCGTTCCGCTATACCTCGCTTTTGTGGGCGATCGTTCTTGGCCTTCTGGTCTTCGGCGACCTGCCGGATTTCTGGACGCTTGTCGGCGCGGGCATCGTGATCGGCGCCGGGCTTTTCACTCTCTGGCGCGAGCGGCAACTGCGCCGCCAGAAGGCGTGACCGGCAGGGCAGGGCGCTTCCATTGACACCCCGGGCGATTCCCCCTATACGCCCGCCAACCCGACGCCCGAGGTCCGCCTCTGGTTCAGGGCTCAGAGCGCTTGAAGTGGTCATGATCCGGGCCGGATAAGCCCCGATCCTCTGGAATTCCACCGCGGCATCGCCGGAAACGGCGGTGGTTGCGGTGTTCGTGTTTTGCGATTCGCGCAAGGCACGGTCGAGAAGCGGCGCCCCCAACGGCTAGGGGGGCGAGTATCGAAACGAGGAACGTGAATGCCGACGATTCAACAGCTGATCCGGAAGCCCCGGGAAGCAGTGGTCCGGAAGTCCAAGTC
>JALOTD010000150.1 GCA_025458105.1 Tabrizicola sp.
GATCTTCACGGTGACGGGTTCGCCGGTGACGGCCGTCGCGGCCGCGTCCACCAGCCAGGCGGCGGTGACCATGGGGAAAAGGCCGATCAAGACGACCAGCGCCGCCAGGAACGCGGGCGCGCCCCACAGGCCGGGGCCGGGGTCATGCGGCATGTGCGGATAGTCGTCGCGCACTGGGCCGAGGAAGCCGTGCGACAGGAAGCGGAAGCTGTAGGCGACCGAGAAGAGCGCGCCGATCGTGGCCAGAAGGCCCATCGCCCAGGGGGTGATCCAGGTGGTGTGGGCGGCTTCCTCCAGCATCAGCTCTTTGGACAGGAACCCGTTCAGGGGCGGGATCCCGGCCATGGAGAGCGAGGCGAGAAGCGCGATGCCGAAGGTGATAGGCATGAGGGTGCGCAGGCCGCCGAGACGCTTCAGGTCGCGGGTATGCGCCTCATGGTCCACGACTCCTGCGGTCATGAAGAGCGCGGCCTTGAAGGTGGCGTGGTTGATGATGTGGAAGACGGCAACGGTGGCGGCGGCCTTGGTGCCGAAGCCCAGAAGCATCGTGATGAGGCCAAGGTGGCTGACGGTCGAGAAGGCGAGGAGCGCCTTCAGGTCATCCTTGAAGAAGGCGATCTTGGCGGCCATGACCATCGTCACTAGGCCCGCGGTCGAGACGATCCAGAACCATTCGGGCGTGCCGGCCAGCACGGGCCACATCCGGGCCATCAGGAACAGGCCCGCCTTCACCATGGTGGCCGAGTGCAGGTAGGCCGAGACCGGGGTGGGGGCGGCCATGGCATGCGGCAGCCAGAAGTGGAACGGGAACTGCGCGGATTTGGTGAAGGCGCCAAGGAGGATCAGGATCAGCGCGGGCAGATACCAGTCACTGGCCTGGATCGCCTCCTTGTTCTGCAGGATCACCGTCAGGTCGTAGGACCCCGCGATATTCCCCAGGATCAGCATGCCCGCGATCATCGCCAGCCCCCCGGCGCCGGTCACCGCCAGCGCCATCCGCGCGCCCTGACGGCCTTCGGGCAGGTGCTTCCAGTAGCCGATGAGGAGGAAGGAGCTGAGGGAGGTCAGTTCCCAGAAGATCAGGAGGAGGAGGATGTTGTCGGACAGGACGATCCCCACCATCGCGCCCTGGAAGAGCATGAGGTAAGTGTAGAATTGCCCCATCGGGTCGGATTTCGCCAGGTAGAACCGGGCGTAGAGGATGATGAGGAGGCCGATCCCCAGGATGAGGCCCGCGAAAAGAAGGCCCAACCCGTCGAGGAAGAAGTTGGCGTTCAGGCCAAGGGCCGGGAGCCACTCGATCCGGGTCTGCACGATCTCTCCCGACAGGACGGCAGGCGCGTTGAGCGCAAGAAGGATCAGGGCGAGGAGAGTGACCGACCCGGTAACGGCCGCACAGGCATCGCGGCCCGCGCGGATCATGAGACCGGGAAGAGCCGCGCCGATGAAGGGCAGGGCCGCGATCAGGGCTAGGGACATTCGGGCGGCTTCCTCGTCGTGGCGGCTGCTGTTCCGGTAGGGTCGCGTCGCGGCGGGTTTCGGGCGATTTTGGGTCCGAGGTCAAGCGTTTCAAGCCCTGCACGACCGATTTGTCGCGCTTTTTCCAGACGGGGGGCCGTCCTCGGGGCATCGAACCCCTCGGACGGCGCTGGCGCATCCCGGCTTTCGGGCGTCGCGAGGGCGCCGCCTGCGGACGCTCCGCGGGGAGTATTTTTGAAAAGAGCAAGCGAGGGCAGAGGGAGAGGCGGCTCTGGTCTTGCTCTTTTTCCAAATTCTCCCGCCGGAGGCTTCGACCGCTGTGCCATTCGCAGGCCCATGGCGGGGGCCGAACGGCGGGGCCAGGTGCCGCGGAGACAAGCGGGCGCAAGACCGCGCAGGCGACCCAAAGGGAATGCGGCGGCAGCCGCGCGATTTGGTTGCCGCCGGTTGGGGCGTCAGGCGACCTCGGCCACGCCTTCGGGGACCTTGGCGCCGGTCATGAAGGCCACGGCGTCGGACATGGTGTAGTCCTGTGGCTTGATGACGCAAAGGCGGCGGCCCAGCCGGTGGATGTGGATGCGGTCGGCCACTTCGAACACATGCGGCATGTTGTGGCTGATCAGGATGATCGGAATGCCCCGCGCCTTCACGTCGCGGATCAGCTCCAGCACGCGGCGGCTTTCCTTGACCCCCAGCGCGGCCGTCGGTTCGTCCAGAATCACCACCTTGGACCCGAAGGCCGCTGCGCGGGCCACGGCCACGCCCTGACGCTGGCCGCCCGAGAGCGTCTCTACCGCCTGGTTGATGTTCTGGATGGTCATCAAGCCCAGCTCGTTCAGCTTTTGCCGCGCGAAGGCTTGCATCTTCGGCCGGTCCAGCTGACGGAAGACAGACCCCATGATGCCGGGTTTGCGGATCTCGCGGCCCATGAACATGTTGTCGGCGATCGACAGCGCCGGGGACATGGCGAGGGTCTGGTAGACCGTTTCGATCCCCGCCTCGCGCGCCTGGATCGGCGTGCGGAACTGGACGGGCTTGCCTTCCAGTTTGATCTCGCCCTCGTCGGGGATCACGGCGCCCGAGATGGCCTTGATCAGCGTCGATTTCCCCGCCCCGTTGTCGCCGATGACGGCCAGGATTTCTCCGGGCATCAGGTCGAAGTCGCAGGTGTCGAGGGCGGTGACCTTGCCGTAGCGCTTGGTCAGGCCCCGTGCGGTCAGAATGGGTTCCATGTTCTCCTCCCCCTCAGCTCGAGACCTTGCGGATCCATTGGTCCACCGCCACGGCGGCGATGATCAGCACGCCGGTCAGCAGCACCTTCCACTGGGGGTCCGCGTTCATCATGTTGAGGCCCATCGACATGATGCCGACGATGAGCGTCCCGAAGAGCACGCCGAGGATCGATCCGCGCCCGCCGAAAAGGGATATCCCCCCGATCACGGTTGCGGTGATGGCCTGCAGGTTGAAGTCGGTCACCACGGTCGAGGGCGAGACCGACCCGTTCCGGCCGATGGAGACCCAGGCGGCAAGGCCCGCGATCAAGCCCGCCAGGGTGTAGACGGCAACGAGGACCTTCTTGGTCGAGATCCCGGCCAGTTCGGCCGCGTCCGGGTCGTCTCCCACGGCATAGATGTGGCGGCCAAAGGCAGTGTGGTTCAGCATGAACCAGAGCGCCACATAGAGCGCGATCATCGCGACGACGCCGTAGGTCACCACGGCAGGACCGACGCGGAAATTCTGGCCGAAGACGTGCAGAAGCTGGGTCTGCGCGGTCAGGTCGGCCTCGCGCATCGTCTCGTTCGCGGAATAGATCAGGCAGATTGCCATGATGATGTTCCAGGTGCCGAGCGTGACGATGAACGGCGGCAGTTTCAGCCGTGCGACCAGGTTGCCGTTCACAAAGCCCCAGAACCCGGCCATTGCAAAGCCCGCCAGCAGGGCAAGGACCGCCGGAACCGCGAAGTCGCCGGGCGAGTCGTCGGTCAGGACCCAGTTGCCCATGATGACGAAGGAAAAGACCATGATGACGCCGATGGCGAGGTCGATGCCGGCCGTCAGCACCACCAGCGTCTGCGCCGCGGCGAGGATGCCGACGACGGCAACCTGCTGCATGACCAGTGTCAGCGTGTAGGCGCTGAAGAAGCGGTCGCCTGCGAAGATGCCGAAGAAGGCGATCAGGCCCAGCAGCACGATCAGCGGCACCAGCGCCGGATTGCCGTGCAGAATATGCTGAAGGCGCGCGATCGGCGACTTCCGTTCCTCGAAATGGGCGACGTTCTGGTCGGCGCCCTTGGTGGCGCTTTCGAACTCCTGCGCTTGGGTCATACTCTGGTCCCCTCCCCTATGGCCCGGTTTGATCCTGCCCTAACCTTCGGCTTGAAGAAAGGGCGGCGCAAAGGCCGCCCTTTCCCGGCCCCGCCGTCAGCGGCGGGACGTCATGTCAGGCGAGCTTAGCCCCAGCAGAGCTCGGTGCCCTTGGTGGTGTCGATCGAGTCGACGCCCTTGCCTTCGGTCGGGGTCGGCTTGGTGCCGTCAGCCGCGAACTTGGCGATCGCTTCGACGCCGAGGGCAGCCATCGCCAGCGGGTACTGCTGCGAGGTCGCGCCGATCACGCCATCCTTGACCGAGGCCACGCCGGGGCAGCCGCCGTCGACCGAGACGATCAGGACG
>JALOTD010000151.1 GCA_025458105.1 Tabrizicola sp.
TGACGGCGACGTGCAGTCCGACACCGTGGCGCAGGGCTTCGGCTCCTTGGGCCTGATGACCAGCGTGCTGATGACGCCCGACGGCAAGATCGTCGAGGCGGAAGCCGCCCACGGCACCGTGACCCGCCACTACCGTGAGCATCAGAAGGGCAAGGCGACCTCGACCAACTCAGTCGCGTCGATCTACGCCTGGACCGGCGGTCTGAAGCACCGCGCCAAGCTCGACGGCAACGACCAGCTCATGCGCTTTGCCACGACGCTGGAGAAGGTCACGGTCGACACGGTCGAGGACGGCTACATGACCAAGGACCTCGCGCTCCTTGTGGGTCCCGACCAGAAGTGGCTGACAACCATGGGATATCTTGAAAAGGTCGACGAATATCTGAACAAGGCGCTCAAGGGCTGAGGCCAACCGAAAGCCGAACCGGGGCCCCGTGCGCTGCGCGGGGCCTTTTCGTATTCTGGATCACAGACAGACCGCGAAACGGGGGGCAGATTGCGGGCAGCCCCCGAGAAAGGTTCTGTCATGGTCGAAAAAGCGCCAAACGCCGCCCCGTTCAAGTCGGTCGCCGCCCTGTTCCTGGACGATGGACAGGGCACCAGCTATCGCGGCTCGGTCTTCCTGATCCAAACCAGCCGTCACAAACGGCAAGACATCGTTCTTGGCGCCGGGCACAACCTCGTGCATCTGGCCGATAAATCGCTTGAAACTCAGCTCACCTTTCAGGGATTGCGCGACGTGAACAGCATTGCGGTTCGCGGCAACGGGAGCTTCCGCTACGGCGTTGCCGACAAGGCGATGCCCCGGGATTTCGGAGTTGCCGTCCTTGCCGAAGCCCTGCCCAACCAGATCGTCCCCCTCACCCTTACCACCCCGACGGACAAGACAGACCATGCTGTCGGCGTCGCAGGGTCGGTCGCGGACCTGGCGAAGAAAGGCGATACAGCCATTTACGGTGCAAAGACCACGGTCACGGCCCTTGGCACCTATCTCTATTCGGCTCCAGGCGTCACGGTTCCCGGCATGAGCGGTGGCCCGGTCTATCCCGATGGCGAGACCGCTCAGGCGATTGGTCTGGTGCATGGCACGGGCACCATTTCCTTCGGTCAGGGCAACATTCTGGCCGACCTCTACGTGGCGATGACCGCAGAGAACATCGACCTGATCGACGGGCTGATAGACCACGCCCTCGCCTAAGGACTGCAGACCTGTCGCTGCACAGCACAGTCGACAGACAGGTCAAAGCCATTGACTTTAATTGCGTCAGCCTCTATGACCTATCACGATAGGAGGCCAGATGCCCGACCCCACGCCCCCCCGCGCCGACGTTCCGCGCCACAGCGCGATCGACGATGCGCAGGGGATTGCCTTCAGTGTCACCATGGCCGGGTTCGGCATTCACATCCTGACCCACATGGGCTTTGTCACCGGCCAGACGGCTGGCCTTGCCATCCTCTTGGCCCATATTTCCGGCCTGTCCGTCTCGGCGACCTACTTTTTGGTCACCCTGCCCTTCCATCTTTTGGCCTGGCGCCGCATGGGCGCGCGGTTTGCGCTGAAGACCCTCCTCATCACTACGGCGCTTTCGCTCCTTGTTGCGCTTCTGCCCCGCTGGATCGAGCTTGGTCGGATCGAGCCTGCGCTCGCCGCCGTCTTGATCGGGCTTCTCTTCGGCATCGCCGCCCTGGCTGCAATCCGTCACGGCGGCAGTTTCGGCGGACTCTCCGTCCTCTGGATCGAGTTGCAGGACCGCACCGGCTTTCGGGCAGGACACGCGCAACTCGTCTCGGACATTCTGATCTTTGCCGCCGCCGCGCTGATCCTGCCCTTTGACAAACTGGTCTACAGTTTCCTCGCCTCGGCTGTCTTTGCCTTGTTCCTGGCCGTGAACCACCGCCGCGACCGCTATGTCGTCGCCTGAGCTCACGCGGCCACTGTCCGAATTCTTGCAGAAAGATCGGCCCCTTTTCAACGTCGGCGCCAAGGGTTAAGCGGCCCAGCATGACCGATTCCGTCCGCCACAGCCCGATCGAAGATGCCCAGGGCATCGCCTACGGTGCCACCATGGCAGCTTTTGGGATCGTGATCCTCACGCACCTTGGGCTGGTGACGGGCCAGACGGCCGGGCTTGCGGTCTTGATCTCCTATGCCACCGGCTGGGCCTTTGGGCCGGTCTTCTTTGCGATCAACCTGCCCTTCTATCTTTTGGGCTATCTGCGGATGGGCTGGCGTTTCACGCTCAAGACCTTTGTCGCGGTCGGCCTTCTGTCAGTTCTCAGCCTTTGGCTGCCCACCCAGGTCAGCTTTGCCACGCTGACCCCCTGGGTCGGCGCCGTGCTTTTCGGCTTTCTGTCCGGCTCGGCGCTTCTTGCGCTGTTCCGGCACGGGGCAAGTCTCGGCGGCATCGGGATCGTCGCGTTGATGCTGCAGGACCGCTTCGGCTGGCGGGCGGGCTGGGTGCAGCTGGGCTTTGATGCGGTGCTTTTTGCTGCGGCCTTTCTGGTGATCGAGCCGCGGTTGGTGTTGATCAGCTTTGCGGGCGCGCTGGTCGTGAACCTGGTCATCGCGATCAACCACCGGCGCGACCGTTACGTCGCCACCTGACGACCTCTGGCCAGCCGGGCGAAACTCCTGTAAGGCCGCGCCAACCCATATCGGACGGACCCCATGGAACTGCGCAACATCGCGATCATCGCCCACGTCGACCACGGCAAGACCACGCTTGTGGACGAGCTTCTGAAGCAGTCGGGGGCCTTCCGCGACAACCAGCCGGTTTCCGAACGCGCCATGGATTCGAACGACATCGAACGCGAACGGGGGATCACGATCCTGGCCAAGTGCACCTCGGTCGAATGGCACGGCACGCGGATCAACATCGTCGACACCCCCGGCCACGCAGATTTCGGCGGCGAGGTGGAGCGGATCCTGTCGATGGTGGACGGGGTCTGCCTTCTGGTGGACGCCGCCGAAGGCCCGATGCCGCAGACGAAGTTCGTGCTGACCAAGGCGCTCGCGCTGGGTCTGCGGCCCATCGTGGTGCTGAACAAAGTGGACAAGCCCGACGCCGAACCCGACCGCGCGCTGAACGAGGTGTTCGACCTTTTCGCCAACCTCGGCGCGGACGACGACCAGCTGGACTTCCCTCACGTCTACGCCTCGGGCCGCTCCGGCTGGGCCGACATGGAACTTGACGGGCCGAGGAAGGACCTATCCGCCCTCTTCGACTTGATCGTCCGTCACGTCCCCGCGCCGAAAGTCCTCGCCCGCGTCGACGAGCCGTTCTCGATGCTGGCGACGACCCTCTCCGCCGACCCCTACCTCGGCCGCATCCTTACCGGCCGCGTCGAATCCGGCCGCATCGGCACCGGCACCACGCTGAAGGCCCTGTCGCGTGACGGTGAGCGGCTGGAGCAGTTCCGGGTGACGAAGATCCTCGCCTTCCGCGGGCTGACCCAGACCGCAATCGACGAAGCCGTCGCCGGGGACATCGTGACGCTGGCCGGCATGACCAAGGCCACCGTCGCCGACACCCTCTGCGCGCCAGAGGTGGACACCGCCCTCCCCTCGCAGCCCATCGACCCGCCGACCATCACCGTGACCTTCGGCATCAACGACAGCCCCCTTGCGGGCCGCGATGGCAACAAGGTCCAGTCCCGCGTCATCCGTGACCGGCTGATGAAGGAAGCCGAGGTCAACGTCGCGATCAAGGTCGCCGACACGCCTGGCGGCGAGGCCTTCGAGGTCTCGGGCCGTGGCGAATTGCAGATGGGCGTGCTGATCGAGAACATGCGTCGCGAGGGCTTTGAACTGTCCATCTCGCGCCCCCGCGTCATCATGAAGGACGTCGATGGGGTTCGCCATGAACCCATTGAAGAGGTCATCGTCGACGTGGACGACGAATACTCGGGCGCCGTCATCGACAAGCTGACGGGTGAACGCAAGGGCGACCTGGTCGAG
>JALOTD010000058.1 GCA_025458105.1 Tabrizicola sp.
TCTCGACTGTCAGCATGGGCGGGCCTTTCAAAGGAAATCGTCGCGCCGGGGGGTGAAGCTGTCGATCAGCACCCCGGATTCAAGGCAGCGGCAGCCGTGGGTCGCGCCGCTGGGGATCACGAAACTGTCGCCGGGGCCGACCTCACGGTCGTTGCCACCCACGGTGAAGGCGAAGCGGCCCGACTGGACATAGGTCGCCTGCACATGCGGGTGATTGTGCTGCGCGCCCTCGGCCCCTTCCATGAAACGGAAGGCGACGACCATCAGGTCGGGGTGGTCGGCCAGAACCTGGCGGGTCACGCCAGGGCCGGTGGCGACGGTGGGATAGGTCTTGGAAGGCATCGGGTCACCTAGTGGAAAAGCGAGGGCAGCCAGAGCGAAACGGCGGGGACGTATGTCACCAGCATCAGGACCGCGAAGCCCGCACCGTAGAAGGGCCAGATCGTCTTCATCGATTCTGCAACGCTGATTTTTCCCACGGCACAGGCGACAAACTGGACGGCTCCGACGGGCGGCGTGTTCAACCCGATGCCGCAGTTCAGGATCATGATGATGCCGAACTGGACCGGGTCGATCCCGTAAGCCTCGGCAATCGGCAGGAAGATCGGGGTGGTGATGATGATCGTCGGCCCCATGTCCATGAAAGTGCCCAGAAGGAGCAGGATCACGTTGATGATCAGAAGGATGATTATCGGATTGTCCGAAATCGCCTTCATCCAGTCGATCAGTGCGGCGGGGACCTGGTGGAAGGCCATCAGCCAGGAAAAGGCGCTGGCGGTGCCGATGATGAGAAGAACCATCGCGGTTGTCCGCACGGCCCCCGCAGTCGCAGCGAGAAACGCCTTCCAAGACAGCTCGCGATAGACGAAGTAGGTGATGACCAGGGCGTAGAGAACCGCAACGCAGGAGCTTTCCGTCGCTGTAAAGACGCCGGACCGGACACCGCCGAAGATGATCGCGATGAGGAGGATGCCGGGGATCGCCACGGCTCCAAGATGGGCGACCATCGCCCAGCCGGGAAAGGCCTCGGTCGGGTAGCCGCGGCTGCGGGCAACGAAATAGGCCGCGACCATCAGCGACCCGGCCAGAAGGAAGCCCGGCAGGATACCGGCGGTAAAAAGGTCCGCGATGGAGATCGAGCCACCGGCCGAGATCGAATAGATGATGAGGTTGTGCGAGGGAGGGATCAGGATCGCGATGAGCGAGGCCATGGCCGTGATGTTCACCGCATAGTCTGCATCATAGCCGCGCGCCTTCATCTGCGGGATCATGATGCCACCGACGGCTGCTGCCTCGGCCACGGCGGACCCGGAGATGCCGCCGAACAGCGTCGAGGCCGCGATGTTCACCTGACCAAGGCCGCCACGGACATGGCCGATCATCGACCCGGCAAAGGCCACGATCCGTGTGGCGATGCCGCCGCGCACCATCAGGTCACCGGCGTAGATGAACAGCGGGATCGCCATCAGGGAAAAGACGCTGACGCCCGAGTTCATGCGTTGGAACACCACGACGGGTGGTAGTTCCATGTAGAGCACGGTCAGAAGCGACGCCGCGCCGAGGCAATAGGCGACGGGCGTGCCGATCAGGAGCAAAAGGGTGAAGGACCCGAAGAGAATCCACATTTCCATGGGTCAGACCTCGCTGATTTTCTGATGGGCGACGGAGGTGCTGGCCGTGTCCAGTCCGGCAAACCGGCGCAGAAGGCGCTCCATCGAGAAAAGCGCGACCATGATGCCGCCAAGAACAACCGGCACCATGCTGATCCCGTCCGGCAGGCCGATCGCGGGCATCCGCGACGACCAGGCGGCCGCGCCCAGCTGCCAGCCATATACCGCCATCGCAAGTCCGAATATCAGGACGATCCCGTCGGAAAGGCTTTCCATCACCGCGCGAACTTTCGGCGAAACCACATGACCGAGAAGGTCGAAGCTGAGGTGAAACCCCTCGCGCGTGCCAACAGCGCTGCCCAGGAAGATGAACCAGCCCATCAACAGAACGGCGATCGGCTCGCTCCAGACCAGAGACGAATTGAGCAGGTAGCGCACGAGGATCTGAGCCCCCACGATCAGGGTCATCGCGACCATGGCCGCCCCGGCAACCCAGAGAGCAAGCGTGGAAAGCGCCCCGAGCAGCGGGGCGAGACGAAGAAGGAAGGATTGCACCGGCGGTCTCCTGCGGCCTTGGTTGGGGGGGCCGTTCGCCCCCCCGGGGATCGGTCACTCGGTCGCCTGGATTCGGGTCACGAGGTCCTGCAGTTTCGGCGTGTTGGCGTGCTTTTCATAGACCGGGACCATCGCCTCGATGAACGGGGTCTTGTCGATCTCCTCGACGATCTGGACCCCCGCCGCGCGGACCTTTTCCTCCGAGACCTTTTCGCGCGCGGCCCAGAGCTCGCGGTTGATCGGGACCGAGTCCTTCGCCGCCTGCCGGACCAGCGCCTGGTCCTCCGGGGTCAGCTTGTCCCAGCTGACCTTCGACATGACCAGCACTTCGGGCACGATCAGGTGTTCGTTCAGCGTGTAGTAGCCCGCGACTTCGTAGTGGCCCGAGGATTCGAAGGACGGCCAGTTGTTCTCGGCCCCGTCGATGACGCCGGTCTGCAGCGCGGAATAGACCTCGCCGAACGGCATCGGGGTGGCGTTGGCGCCAAGGGCCGACATCATGTCGACGAAGACGTCGGATTGCATGGTGCGGACTTTCATCCCGGCAAGGTCGGCAATCGAGGTGATCGGCTTCTTCGAGTTGTAGAAGCTGCGCGAGCCGCCGTCGAAGTAGGCGAGGCCGATGAAGCCATGCGGCTCGAAAGCGGCCAGAATCTCTTCACCGATCGGGCCATCCATCACGCGGTGCATGTGGCTGGTGTCACGGAAGATGAAGGGCAGCGAGACGACCTTGGTCTCTTCGATGATGTTGTTGAAGGGCCCCATCGAGACGCGGTTCATGTCGATGACGCCGAATTTGGTCTGTTCGATGGTGTCCTTTTCCTCGCCCAGCTGGGCGGAGTGGAACACCTCGATGCAGATCCGGCCGCCCGACCGCTCCTTTAGCATCTCGCCCATCTTCTGGACCGCGGCGACAGTGGGATAGCCGTCGGGGTGGGTGTCAGACGATTTCAGGGTGACTTCGCATTCGGCGAAGGCAGCGGTGGACAGTGCGGCGGTGGCCAGTAGCGCGGCCAGGGTTGTTCTCAGTTTCATTGTCTTCTCCTCCTCGTGTTGGTCACAGTTTGTAGGCGGCCTTGGCCAGCCCGTAGGCCAGTTGGGGGGCAAGCTCGAACGCCTCCTCGCGGTCGAGCCTTCCGGTGGCGACAAGATCGGCCAGCCAGGCGCAATCCACCCGGCGGGCCATATCGTGTCGCGCGGGGATCGACAGGAACGCGCGGGTGTCGTCGTTGAAGCCGACGGTGTTGTAGAAACCGGCGGTCTCCGTAGTCATCTCGCGGAACCGGCGCATGCCTTCGGGGCTGTCATGGAACCACCAGGCGGGGCCAAGCTTCAGACTGGGATAGGCCCCGGCAAGGGGTGCGAGTTCGCGGGCGTAGGCGGACTCGTCCAGCGTGAAGAGGATGATCGACAGACCGGACTCCGTCCCCACAGCGTTCAAGAGGGGCCTTAGCGCGGTGACATAGTCAGTGCGACCGGGAATGTCGAAGCCCTTGTCGCGGCCAAAACGGGCCAGCACACCCGCATGATGGTTGCGCCGACTGCCGGGATGGATCTGCATGACCAGACCGTCGTCCAGGCTCATCCTTGCCATTTCGGTCAACATCTGACCGCGGAAGGTATCGGCCTCGTACGGTGAGGCGTGGCCGCTTAGGACGCGGGCAAAGAGGGCAGCGGCATCGCTTGTGGACAGGTCTTCGGTCCGTGCGGTGGCATGACCATGGTCCGTCGCGGTGGCGCCCATCGCCTTGAAGGCGTCGCGACGGGCACGGTGGGCGTTCAGATAACCGGTCCAGCTGGTCGTCTCCTCGCCGGTCAGCTGACCCAGCCTTGCGACGTTGATCGCAAAGCCTGGAAAATCCGGGTCAACCACGGCGTCGGGCCGGTAGGTTGGGATGACCCTGCCTTGCCAGCCCGACGCCCGGATCGCCGCGTGATGCCCCAGATCATCCAGCGCGGAATCGGTTGTGGCGATGACTTCAATGTTGAACCGCTGATAGAGGGCACGCGGCCGGAACTCTGGTGTCTGCAGCGCAGCGGCAATGCGGTCGTAGGTGGCGTCGGCATTCGCTGCGCTGAGACGCTCGTCAAAGCCGAACAGGGTCTCGAAGGCATGGTCCAGCCATATCCGCGACGGCGTGCCCCGGAACAGATGATAGTTCTTGGCAAAGGTGAACCAGATCGCGCGGCTGTCCGTTTCGGTCGGCCCGCCATCGACACGGGGCACACCCAGTGCTTCTAGCGGCACCCCCTGCGAGGCAAGCATGCGGAAGACATAGTGGTCAGGGATCACGAAGAGCTGTGCCGGGTCCGGGAAGGCGGCGTCGGAGGCATACCAGGCTGGATCGGTGTGACCATGTGGGCTGATGATGGGCAGGTCGCGCACCGCAGCATAAAGCGCCCGCGCCAGATCGCGTGAGACGGGATCAGCTGGAAACAGGCGGTCTGGGTGCAGCAGTGGCAACTGTCGCCCTCCCCCGGCGCAGCTTGGATGAGCGGCACCATGCGGAATCATTTTATACTAGTCAACTGATATTCCAGTTGCCGACCGTGAAGCCAACGTCTAGGTTGGCCGCACGGAAGGGGAGTGTCGCGAATGCCGGGACAGGGCGCGCTAAGCGTGTTGGAGCCGATCCAGCGACCATCCGTCGCGGACTCGGTCTTTGAGGAACTTCACCGCCAGATCCTTCGGCTGGAGCTTCCGCCCGGAACCAAGCTGTCAGAGTTCGACGTCGCGCGTGCTCTTGGCGTGTCGCGCCAGCCGGTGCGCGACGCGTTCTATCGGCTGTCGAAACTGGGCTTCATAACGATCCGTCCGCAGCGGGCGACGGTGGTATCGGCGATTTCCGAACGCGCTGTCATGCAAGCGCGATTCATCCGAATGGCGATCGAGGTGGAGACCGCGCGGGTCGCCTGCGCACGCCTTACAGAGGCCGACCTGGGCGCGATTGAACGGATTATCGTTCACCAGGAACAGGCTGTTGCCCGGCGAGACCCGGCAGCGTTCCATGACCTGGACGACCAATTCCACCGTGAGATCTGTGAAAGGTCCGGCACTGGCTTTGCCTGGGAAACCGCACGCGAGATGAAGTCGCACATGGACCGGGTGCGGTACCTGTCGCTGTCCTTTGCCTCGGAACGGGCGTTTGAGGAACACAAGCAGATTCTGGCAGCGATCCGGGCACGCGATCCTGACCGTGCTGCCGAAATGGTGCGTCAACACCTTTCGCGGATCCTGGACCAGATCGTCCGCATCCGGGCCGAGAACGAAGCCTATTTCGCCGAGGAAAGCTGAAGTCGTGCGGGTCGTGTCCATCGGCGAATGCATGGTCGAGCTGGCGCCCGCAGGCGACGGTCTGTTTGCCATGGGTTACGCGGGTGACACGTTCAACACGGCCTGGTATCTGCGCCACCTCTTGCCAGAGGCTGAAGTCGACTATCTGACGGCCGTCGGCTCTGATCCGACGTCGGACGCCATGGTGGACTTCATGACCAGCGCCGGCATCGGAACAGCGCATGTCCAGCGCGTCGCAGGTCGAACGGTCGGGCTGTACATGATCCGGCTGGAGAAGGGCGAGCGCAGCTTTGCCTATTGGCGGTCGGCCTCGGCTGCGCGGTGCCTTGCGGACGATGCCGAACGGCTTGGCCTTGCCCTTGCAAAGGCCGATTTGGCTTACCTTTCTGGTATAACACTGGCAATCTTGTCAGAGGCGGCCCGGACCAGGCTGGCCGCAGAACTGCGGACAGCGCGCAAACGGGGTGTTCGCGTGGCTTTCGATCCGAACCTGCGTCCCGCGCTTTGGCCCGAGGCCGCAGCGATGCGCGCCGCTGTGACCGAATTCGCCAGCGTGGCGGATGTTGTCTTGCCATCGTTCGACGATGAGGCCCGGTATTTTGGTGATCCTGATCCAGCGGAAACGGCGCGACGCTATGGACGGGCCGGTGCTCCATTGGTTGTGGTCAAGGACGGTGGCAACCCGGTTGTGACGCTGAGCGGCGGTCCTCTTGTCTGGCACCGGCTTGTCCAACAGGTTGCAGACCCTGTCGATACAACAGCTGCGGGGGACAGTTTCAATGCGGGCTTTCTTGCGGCGCATCTGACTGGCATGGCGCTGGAGGGCGCCGTGGCAAATGGCGCCGCGCTGGCCGCACGGGTCATCCGTGCCCCTGGGGCATTGGTCTTGTCTGCGGTGACCAAAGGGTAGACCCAAGCCTGGCGGCCAGACAAGCAGGGCAACAGAGCAGATCAGCCCGGCGGCAGGATCAGGATCGCGCGGAAGTCATTCACGTTGGTCAGCGTCGGGCCGGTGACGACTTGCGCGAGGGCGGAGGCGAAATAGGTATGCGCGTCGTTGCGGGCCAGTGCCTCGGCAGCGCCAGGGGTGAGCAGGGTGTCCGGTCCGATGATGGCACCGGCAACCTCGGCGGCACCATCCACCCCATCGGTATCGCAGGCAATGGCGTGAATGCTGCGATGGCCGTCTAGCGCAATCGCGAGTGCGAGGCAGAACTCGGCGTTCGGTCCGCCAATGCCGTCGCCTGTGCGGGTGACGGTCAGCTCTCCGCCCGACAGAAGGAGGACGGGTCGGTCTCCGCGTTTCAGACTGGTGGCTATGTCGACGGCCATTGCGGCCTGTTCGCGAGCGACCTCACGTGCCTCGCCCTCGATCCGGTCGCCGAGGGTGCGGACATCAGCGAGGGGAGCCGCGAGCTCGGCTGCGGCGGCGAGGGATTGGGCGGGGGCGGCGTAGATGACGTTTTCGGTGCGCGAAAGCCGTTGGTCGCCGCGGGGGACGACGCCGGACTGGTTTAGCGCGGCGCGGGCGGACTGGGGGACCGAGATGGACCAGCGGTCGAGGATCGCGCAGGCGTCGGCGTGGGTGGTTGCGTCGCCCACCGTGGGGCCAGAGCCGATGAAGGCCGGATCGTCGCCGGGGACGTCGGAGATCATCAGGGAGAGGAGCTTGGCCGGGTAGGCGGCGGCGGAAAGCTGGCCGCCCTTGACGCGGCTGAGGTGTTTTCGGACCGTGTTCATTGCGACGATCGGGGCGCCAGAGGCGAGGAGTGCTGCGTTGACCTGTTGCTTCTCGGCGAGGGTCATGCCCTCTGCCGGGGCGCAGAGGAGCGCAGAGGCCCCGCCGGAGATGAGGGCGAGGACAAAGTCGTCTTCGGTGAGGGCGTCGAGAAGGGCAAGCATCCGCTGGGTTGCATCAACCCCGGCCTGATCGGGCACGGGGTGGGCAGCTTCGACGATTTCGATGCCCATGCAGGGTCGGCCGTAGCCGTAGCGGGTGATGACAAGGCCCCGGCAGGGGCCCCAGGCGGATTCAACTGCTTCGGCCATGCGGGCGGAGGCTTTTCCGGCACCGATGACAAGCGTGCGGCCCTTTGGTTTTTCGGGCAGGAACGCTGCGAGCGAGCGCATCGGATCGGCGACCTCGACCGCCCGGTCGAAGAGGCTGCGGAGGAAGAGGGCGGGGTCGGGGATCATCTGGGAGCCTTAACGAAAGACGAGTTTCCTGTGGGAACTCGGAACCGGGGCCAGCCGGTGGTTTGTGGACCAGAACCTTCGCCGATCGTTCGTGGCTGGTTATGGAACCGGGCGGTCATCCAAGGCTCGACGCACGGGGGATCAAGGTGACGGGTGTGATGGTTTGCGGCGGAGGGCGATGGTCGTTCTCCAGCCAGTCGAGGACTGTTTTCGCCATTGTGCGCCCAAAGCCAGCGATGTCGCAGCGAACCGAGGAGAGTGCGGGATAGACTTGGGCGCAGTCCTCGATGTCGTCAAACCCCACGATCTTGAGGCTCTGACCGATGCTGCGGCCCTGTTCGGTGCAGCCGGTGAGGAGACCCAGGGCGGTGAGATCGTTGAAGCAGAGGACCGCATCGACGCTTGGGTGGTCTTCGGCCAAGCGGCGGGCGGCCTCGCGTCCGAAGGCGCGCCCGGGGCGGCCTGGGAGGTGGAGCGGCTGCAGACCGCGAGTAGTCAGAGTGGCAAGGTATCCCGACATCCGCAGTTTTGTCACCGCGCGGCCTTCGAGGCCGCCGACAAAGGCGACACGGGATGCGCCTTGCGTCAGGAGATGTTCGGTGGCGAGGCGGGAACCGGTCGGGTAGTCGGGGGCGGCGAAAGGGACGCGGGTGGTGGAGACAACCTGGCGCAGGACCTGGAGTGTCGGGACATTGGCACGCGTTATGGCGTCGAAGGCGGTCTCGTCGCCATAGGCGGGTGACACGATCAAGGCCGAGACGCCGTGTTCCAACATGGCGCCGATGACTTGCGCCTGCAGTGCGGGATCTTCGTCGGTGTTGGCGACAACTGTAGCGTAGCCGCACGCCGAGAGCGCCATCTGCAGGGAAGTGGCGAACTCGGTGAAGAAGGGGTTCCTGAGGTCGTTGATGACAAGCCCGATGAGGCCCGCATTGGATGAGCGGAGGTTGGCGGCGCTGCGGTTGTAGACATAGCCAAGCTGGGCCATCGCGCGGCGGACGTCATCGCGGGTTTCCTGTTTGACCAGCGGACTGTTCTGCAGGACGAGGCTGACGGTGGATTTGGAGACCCCGGCAAGGGTTGCCACGTCGATGATCGTCGGCCGTTTGTCCATCAGTCCTGATCGATCCCGTGGAGGGCGAGGAGTGTCTTCATCCGCGCTTGTGCCAGATCGGGGTTGGAAAGCAAGCCTGCGGCGTCGGCTAGGCGGAAGACCTGGGCGTAGTGGGTGATGTCGCGGGAGGACTGGAAGCCTGCGGGCATGATGAAATGTTTCTGGTGGCCGTTGAGCCAGGAGAGGAACGCGATGCCCGCCTTGTAGAAGCGGGTGGGGGCGCGGAAGATCTCGCGGCTGAGGGGGACGGTGGGGGCGAGGAGCCGGTGGTAGGTCTTGCTGTCGCCTTCTGCGAGGGCTTCGAGGGCCTGGGAGGCCGCCGGGGCGATGGCGGCGAAGATGCCGAGGAGGGCGTGGGAAAAACGGGTGCCGTCGCCCTCGATCAGGGGGGCGTAGTTGAAGTCGTCGCCGGTGTAGAGGCGGACGCCTGTGGGGAGGCGGGAGCGGAAGCTTTCTTCGTGGGCTTGATCGAGGAGGGAGATCTTGATGCCGTCCACTTTGCCGGGGCTTTCCGCGATGAGGCCAAGGACGAAGTCAGAGGCCTTGGCGACGTCTTGGCTGCCCCAGTAGCCGGTGAGAGCGGGGTCGAACATGTCGCCGAGCCAGTGAAGGATGACGGGTTGTGCGGCCCCGTCGATGAGGCGGCGGTAGACGTGGTGGTAGGTATCCTGGCTGGCCAGGATCGCCGGGAAGGCGCGGGAGGCCATGAGGATCAGCTGGCCGCCGGCGGCCTCGATCGCCTCGGCCTGTTCGGTGTAGGCGGCGAGAATCGCGTCCGGCGTGGTGAGGTCGGCGAGGGGCTTGTGGTCGGTCCCTGCCCCACAGGCGACCCTTGGTTTCATTGGGTGGGCCTGGGCCGCGCGCATGGTGCGCCGAATCAACTCCAGGGCCGTCGGCCAGTCGACGCCCATGCCGCGTTGGGCGGTGTCCATCGCTTCGGCCAGGTGGAGGCCCTGGTCCCAGAGCTGGATGCGGAAGTTCAGCGTGGCGTCCCAGTCGACAGCAGGGCGGGTGTCCCAGGGGTTCCTTTCGTGCAGGGGGTCGGAGACGACGTGGGCGGCGGCGAAGGCGGTTCTGGTGAGCAGCGTCCTGGGGGCGCGCGGGATGAGGGGGGTGCCTGTCAGGCGGTAGGGTTCCAGGTGGGCGTCGGTGGTGGGGAGGGTGAGCATGGGGTGGCCTCTCGGGCGGTTTTCAAATTGAGCGCTGCGCGCAAGACTTTTGTCTCGCCTTTTGCGCGTGAAGAACGCGCAACGGCTCGGGCGTTGGGGGTTTTCCATCCCCAGACCCCCGGAGGATGTTTTTCGCCAGGCGAAAGGCATGGAAGTGGGACGTCATTGCTTTGCGCTTTCGATCGGCAGGTCGAAGACGAGGATGCCGTCGAGGCCGCCTTGGGCCGTGGCAACGAGGGCGGCTCCGACCCGTTTGTGGTCGGGGTGGGCCTGGTAGGTGGCCAGCGCGTCCCAATCGGCGAAGTCGACGGTGAAGCCGTGGAGGTAGCCGCGTTCGATCTTTTCCGGGCTTTCGGAGCGGCCGGAGTGGATGGCGAGGATGCCGGGGAGGTTCAGGGCGTGGAGGTCGGCGAAGATCGCGGCGATGTGGGTTTCCGTGACCTCGGGGCGGGCTTTCAGAAGGACGATGTGGCGGATCATTTCCGGGCGTCCTTGATGAGGTCGGCGGCTTTCTCGGCGATCATGATGGTGGCGGCGTTGGTGTTCGAGGAGACGACGGTGGGCATGATCGAGGCGTCGACGACGCGTAAGCGCTCGATGCCGTTAAAGCGGAGGGTGGGGTCGACGACGGCCTCCAGGTCCGCACCCATGCGGCAGGTGCCAGCGGGGTGATGGTCAGTCTTGGCATTCTTCACGGCGTAGTCGAAGTAATCCTGGTCGGTGCGGACCTGCGGTCCCGGCAGGCGTTCGGCGAGGACGAAGGGTTTCAGGGCGGGTTGGCGCATGATCTCTTGGGCGAGTTTCAGGCCCTTGATCGACATCTCACGGTCGTAGGGGTCTTCCCAGTAGTTCGGGTCGATCAGGGGGGCGGCCTCCGGGTCTGACGATGCCAGGCGCACCGTGCCCCTGCTGCGGGGGCGCAGGAAAGCGGAGTTCAGGGTGACGCCGCCCTGCGGCATGGCGGCGACGCCGGCCTCGATGCCGGAGCCGAGGCCGAGGTGGAACTGGATGTCGGGCGAGCGGGCGGAGGGGTCGGCGTACCAGAAGCCGCCGGTCTCAAAAAGGGAGGAGGCCACGGGGCCTTTGCGGGTCAGGAGGTATTGGAGGCCCGCGAGGACTGACCAGTGCGGTTTGGCGTAACGGTCGTAGGTGTGGGGGCCAGTGCATTCGGCGATGACAAAGAGGTCAAGGTGGTCCTGCAGGTTCGCACCCACCTGCGGGCGGTCAAGGACGACGGGGATGCCGAGGCGTTGCAGGTCGTCGGCGGGGCCGATGCCGGAGAGTTGCAACAGGCGGGGGGAGCCGATGGCGCCCGAGGACAGGATGACCTCGGTGCTTGCTCGGTAAGTGGTTTCCGTGGTCTGGACACCGACGGCCCTGCCCTTTTCGACCACGATCCGCAGGACCTGTTGGCCGGTTTTCACGGTCAGGTTGGGGCGGCCCAACGCCGGTTTCAGGAAGGCAGTGGAGGTCGAAGAGCGACGGTACCAGCGCTGGGTCAGCTGGTAGTGGCCGAGGCCGTCTTGCGTCTCGCCGGTGAAGTCGCGGTTTCTGGGGATACCGATTTGCGCCCCGGCGGCGAAGAAGGCTTCGCAGATCGGCAAGGGCGCGCGGGGCTGGCTGACGCCGAGGGGGCCGTGCTTCCCATGGTAGCGGTTTTCAAAGCTGTCGTTGTGTTCGGACTTGCGGAAGTAGGGGAGCACGTCCTCATACCCCCAACCGGGGCAGCCCATCTGGCGCCAGTCGTCGTAGTCCTGCGCGTTGCCGCGGGTGTAGAGCTGCGCGTTGATCGAGGAGCCGCCGCCGATGACCTTCGCCTGGGTGTAGCGGATCTGCATCCCCTTCATGTGCCGTTGCGGGACGGTCTGCCAGCCCCAGGAGCCGATGCCCTTGGTCATCTTCGCGAAGCCCGCGGGGAGGTGGTAGAACGGGTGGCGGTCGCGGCCCCCGGCCTCCAGCAGCAGCACCTTGGCGGCAGGGTTCTCGGTCAGGCGGGCGGCGAGGACGCAACCGGCAGAGCCGCCGCCGATGATGATGTAGTCGTAGGTCATTGGAGCGCCTCGGTGCGGCCTGGGGACCGGAATTTTCGAAAATTCCGGGCAAAAATTTTCGAAAATTTTTGCGGTGCGCGGGGTGACGGAGACATCGCCTAAAGCCTTTCGATCGAGAGGCCGCCGTCGACCGGGATCACCGCGCCGGTGGCGAAGGCCATCTGACCGGTGACGAGGGGGATCACGGCCTGGCCGATGTCAGCGGGCTGGCCCCAGCGCCCGGCGGGGACGAGGCCATCGGCGATGCGGGCGTCGTACTTGCCCTTTACGCTTGCGGTCATGGCCGTGTGGATGATGCCGGGGCGCAGCTCGAACACGCCGATGCCGTGCGGGGCAAGGCGCAGGGCCAGGGTCTGGGCGGCCATCGCGGCGGCGGCCTTGGAGATGCAGTAGTCGGCGCGTTCGGGGCTGGCCATCTGGGCCGAGACGGAGGTCACGAAGGTGATGGAGCGGTAGTGATTGCTGGAGGTGGCAAGCATCCGCAGGGCGGTCTGTTGGGCAAGGAAGAAGGCACCGCGCAAGTTGATGCCCATGATCCAGTCAAAGTTTTTCGGCGTGATGTCGAGCATGTCGCCCCGGACTTTCGCTGCCACCCCGGCATTCTGGACCAGGGCGTCGAGGGGACCCTGGTGCGCCTCAATGGCGTCGAGGAGTTCGGGGATTGCGGCGAGGTTCGAGAGGTCGTGCTGGTAGTAGCGGGTCTCGGGACCTAGGGTTTGGAGGGCAGCCTGGACGGCAGCGTCCCCCGGAGCGGAGCGGGATGCGATGGCGAGGCGGAAGCCTTCGGTGGCCAGTGCTTCGGCGATGCCGAGGCCGATGCCTTGCTGGCCTCCGGTGATGAGCGCGAGGGGTTTCATGCGTGGCGCTTTCCGATGTGGTCGCCCGCGCGGAGGGCCAGCGCGGCGATGGTGAGCGAGGGGTTCACGGCAGCTGACGTTGGCAGGACCGAGGCGTCGCAGATGTAGAGGTTGTCGAGGTCGTGGGCCTTGAGGTTCACGTCGACGACGGAGGTCGCGGGGTCCGCCCCCATGCGGTTGGTGCCGCATTGGTGTGAGGGTTTCGACTTGGGGAAACCTCGAGCCAGGGTGATGGGCCAACCCGCTTTGCGCATCGCCTGTTTCAGGCGCTGGACGAGGAGGTCGTGAGCTTTCGTGTTGGTCTTCTTCCAGTCGAGCGTCACTTCGCCGTTCCGCCACAAGACGCGCGAGTTGGGGTCGGGCAGATCCTCGGACATGGCCATGATGTGGATCGAGTGTTCGGCGATGTGGTGGGAGAGCCAGAGGGGGAGGTTTGCTTCTCCCGCCAGGATGGGCCCGGTGATGCGGCCGAGCATCTGGATGTTGCCCAAGGGTTCGCCGTTCGGGCCGCCGGTCAGGTAGAAGTCATTGATCTGGATTGTCTTTTCGTAGGTCGTGCGGTTTCGGCGGAAGGGGTTGTAGGCGACCATGCCGGTCAGGTTGTGGTTCATGAAATTGCGGCCGACCTGGTCGGAGCGGTTGGCAAGGCCCGTGGGGTGGTCGTCGTTGGCGGAGGCGAGGAGGAGGGCGGAGGAGAGGATCGCCCCGGCAGAGAGGACGACGAGGGGAGCGGAAAGGGTTTCGCGGGTGCCGAAGCGTTCGACCTCGACGCCGGTGACGCGGCGGCCTTCCGAAAGGAGGCGGGTGACCTTGGTGTTGGTTTGCAGGGTGACGTTGGGATGCTTCAGCGCCTCGGCCAGGGCGCAGGATTCGGCGTCGGATTTGGCCCCCGTGGTGCAGGGGAAGGCATCCCAGCCGGTTCTTGCGCGCTTGAGCCAGGCGTCGATGTCGACGCCTAGGGGGAGCGCGGAGACGTGGAGGCCTTGCGCTGCGAAAGCGGCGCGGAGGCGTTGGATGTCGGGCTCTTCGGGGACAGGTGGGAAGGGATAGGGGGTGGAATGCGGGGGTTCGGTGGGGTCGCCGGCGACGTCGCCCCGGACGCGGTAGAGCGTCTCGGCCTGGGAGTACCAGGGTTCGAGGTCGGCGTAGGCGATGGGCCAGCCGGGGGTGGTGCCTTCGAGGTGGCGGAGGGGGCGGAAGTCCTCGGCCCGGTAGCGCAGGAGCACGGCGCCGTAGAACTTGGTATTACCGCCGACATAGGCGTAGTTGCCGGGGTGGAGGGGGGCGCCGGAGATGTCGCGCCAGGTCTCGTTCGGCTTGTCTAGGATCAGGATGCGGCGGCCGGTGGGCGCGAGGGCGGCGGCGAGGGTTGCGCCGCCCATGCCGGAGCCGATGATGATGAAGTCGGGTTGCATTCAGGGGGTGATCCGTTCCTCGGTTGCCGGATCGAAGGCTACAGCCTTTTCCATGTTGATGGCGAAGTCGAATTTCTGTCCCGGCTCCACGGACGCATCGGCGCGCATGCGGGCGATGACGTCCTTGCCGGAGAGAGTCATGGTGACGAAGGTGTCGGACCCGGCGGGCTCGGTCACGGTCACGCGGTTGGGGAAGGGCTGGATGTTGCCGGACTTGCGGTCGGCCCCTTCCGGGTCGGTGATCGCCTCGGGGCGGATGCCGAGAAGGATGGGTTTGCCATCCCACTGGGCGAGGTTGGCCTGAGAAAAGCGCAGGCGGTGGACCCCGCCGTCGGCGTCGGTCAGGGCGGCGTGGGGGTGGCCGTTTTCCATGACGACAGTCGCGGGGATGATGTTCATCGCGGGGCTGCCCATGAAGGTCGCGACGAAAAGGTTTTTCGGCGTGTCGTAGATTTCCTTGGGCGTGCCCAGCTGCTGGACATGGCCCTTGTTCATCACGGCGATGCGGGTGGACAGGGTCATCGCCTCGATCTGGTCGTGGGTGACGTAGACGATGGTGGTGCGGAGCTTCTGGTGGAGCTTCTTGATCTCCGTCCGCATGTCGACGCGGAGTTTCGCGTCGAGGTTGGAGAGCGGTTCGTCGAAGAGGAAGACGTCGGGGTTCCGCACCAAGGCGCGGCCCATCGCGACGCGCTGGCGCTGGCCGCCGGAAAGCTGGCCGGGCTTGCGGTCAAGGAGGTGGTCGATCTGGAGGAGTTTCGCCACCTCGGCCAGGGCCTTGTCGCGGTCGGGTTTGGGAACGCCGTGCATCTCCAGCCCGAAGGTCATGTTCTGGCCCACCGTCATGTTGGGGTACAAAGCGTAGGACTGGAACACCATCGCGATGTTGCGCTTGGAGGGGTGGACCCCGTTCACCACGCGGCCCTTGATCACGATCTCGCCGGCCGAGATGCCTTCGAGCCCCGCGATCATGTTCAGAAGCGTGGACTTGCCACAGCCCGAGGGGCCGACGAGGACCAGGAACTCGCCTTCCTCGACCGCGATGTCGACGCGGTGCAGGACTTCGACCTGACCGTAGGATTTGGTGACGTTGCGGATGTCGAGAAAGCCCATTTTGGTCCTCATCTGGTTCAAGTGGCCCCGTCCCGGGGAGTGCGGGACGGGGCCGGTTGCCTTACCGGGCCGCCGCGATGGCGTCGGCAAGGGCGCCTGCCGCCTCTTCCGGGGTCTGGTCAGAGTTGAAGAAGGCGGTGATGGCGTCGGTGGCAGCGCCCACGACGGCGGCATTGGCGGCGTGGGTTCCGGCGAAGGTCGGGACGGCAGTGCCGCCTGCGTCATTCGAAGCAAGGCTGGCGCTGGTCGCTTGCGCGCAGGCGTCCATCGCACTCAGGTCGATGTCGGTGCGGGCCGGGATCGCGCCCTTGGCCTGGTTGAAGGCGATCTGGACGGCGGGGTCCATGATCGCGCTGGCCAGCACTTCCTGGCCTTTCATGAGGTCGGGGTCAGTCTGGGTGAACAAAGATAGCGAGTTCACCAGATAGACGAACCCGTCCCCTTTTGTCTTTGGCACGGGGATGCAGGCGTAGTCGTCGCCCGGTTTCTTGCCGGCGTTGGTGAATTCGCCCTTGGCCCAGTCGCCCATGATCTGCATCGCGGCCTCGCCGTTGATGACCAT
>JALOTD010000152.1 GCA_025458105.1 Tabrizicola sp.
CCCCGCCCCGTTCTCGCCCAAGAGGGCGTGGATCTCCCCCTCGCCGATGGAAAAGGTCACGTCCGAGTTCGCCACCACCCCCGGATAGGCCTTGGTGATTCCCTCCACGCGCAGCAATTCCGGTCGCGTCATGCCCGCATCTCCCTTGCCGCCGTCTTGGGCGCTTTCAACAGTTCCGCCACCACGCCAATCGCTATCGCCTGCGGATGCTTGCCCAGACTTGGGTCCCCTATCGGACACCTGATCCGCCCCACCGCCTGCGCCTCATGCCCCAGCGCAGCCAGCCGAGACCTGAACCGCCCCCATTTCGTCGCCGACCCGATCAGCCCGCAGGACTGGAATCCCCGCTTGAGCAGCCGATGGCACAACTCCAAATCCAGCGCATGGGAAAAGGTCAGCACCAGATGCTCTGCATCCACCGGAGCATGATCCGCCACCACCGTAGGATCAGCGGCCGGAACCACCGTCACTCCGTCCGGCACCACCTCCGGAAACCGCTCAGGCCCGACATCCACCCAGGTCACTGCAATCCCCGGCAAGGGGGCCAGCACGGACACCAACGCCCGCCCCACATGCCCCGCGCCCCAGACCCAAACCTGCCGCTCCGCCTCCGCCACCGGCTCCACCAGCCACCCCGAGACCAGACCGGCCGCAGGCCGCACCCCTTGCCCCCGCGCTGCCGCCAGCACCCGCTTCACTGCCAAAGGCATCTCGCCGACGCCCCGCGCCACGACCCCAGCCACAGCATCCGGCACCGCCTCGAACACCTCAGTCCAAAGCACCACCGCCCCACCGCAGCACTGGCCCAGCGACGGTCCAAGAGCCACCCGCTCCACCGCGCGTCCGCCACAAGCCAGCATCGCCCGCGCTTGCGCCGCCGCCTCGAACTCCAGCGCGCCGCCGCCAATCGTACCCGACTGCCCATCCGCAAAGACCAGCATCGACGCCCCGACCTCACGCGGAGACGACCCCTCCACGCCCGCAATCACCACCCGCGCCACGCGCCGATGCGAAGCCAGGGCCGCCGCCAATGCGCCAAGGTCAAACACGGCCCGCTGCCGTCCCCGCAGGCCGCCACCGCATCCGACAGCGCATACAAGGCCGAGATCCCCAGCATGAACGGGGGCTCCCCCACCGCCTTCGACTTGCCGACCGCATCCTCTCGGTTGGGCTTGCCCCACAAGGCGACACGGAAATCCCGGGGCCGGTCCGAACAGGCCGGGATCTTGTAGGTGCTGGGCGCATGCGTCGAAAGCCGCCCCTTCCCGTCCCAGACCAGCTCCTCGGTCGTCAACCAGCCCGCGCCCTGCACATAGGCCCCCTCGACCTGCCCGATATCCAGGGCCGGGTTCAGGCTGGTCCCCGTGTCGTGCAAGAGGTCCGCCCGCAGGATGCGGTTCTCGCCGGTCAACCGGTCGATCACCACCTCTGTCACTGCCGCGCCATAGGCAAAGTAGAAGAACGGCCGCCCCACGCCCCTCACCCGGTCCCAGACGATCTTCGGCGTCGCGTAGAAGCCGGTCGAGGACAACGACACCCGCGCCTGATAGGCCCAGGCCACCACCTGCTCCCAGCTGTAGACCTCGCCCGCGCAGCGCACCTCACCGTCTTGGAACTTCACCGCCGCGGGCTTCACCTGATGCTTCTCGGCAATGAACTCTGCGAGCCGCCCGCGGATCGTCTCCGCCGCCGCCTTCGCCGCCATCCCGTTCAGATCCGACCCGGAGGACGCGGCGGTCGCAGAGGTATTCGGCACCTTCCCCGTATCCGTCGCCGTGATCTTCACCATCCCGACGTCAAGGCCAAACACCGACGCCGTCACCTGCGCAACCTTCTGGAACAGCCCCTGTCCCATCTCGGTCCCGCCATGGTTCAGCGCGACGCTTCCGTCCTGGTACACATGCACCAGCGCCCCCGCCTGGTTCAGCCAGGTCAGCGTGAAGGAAATCCCGAACTTCACCGGCGTCAGCGCGATCCCCCGCTTCAGCACCGGCGACCGCGCGTTCCACGCCGCTATCTCCGCCTTCCGTGCCCGGTAATCGGAGGTCCGCTCCAGCTCCGCCACCAGCTCATGCCCAATGAAGTCCTCCACCGGCATCTGGTACGGCGTCGTCTGCACCCGCCCGTCCGTCGGCAGATCATGCGACCCGACCGAGGCTGCCGCCCCGCGAGAGGTCAGGTGCATCTCGGCCCCGCTTCCCTGGCCTTTCATCTTTGCCGACACATCCCCGCCGGAGGCATCCGCACGTTCCATCCCGCGATAGAAGTTGGCCTTGCGCACCTCCAGCGGCTCCCGGCCCACGACGAAAGCCACGTGGTCCATGACCCGCTCGATCCCCACCATCCCCTGCGGCCCGCCGAAACCGCGATAGGCCGTGGCACTGCAGGTGTTGGTCTTCAGCCGATGCGATTCAATACGGATATGCGGCAAGTGATAGCAATTGTCCGCATGCAGCATCGCCCGGTCCGCCACAGGCAGCGACAGGTCCTGCGACCACCCGCAACGGAAGAGATGGGTGAACTCCAGCCCCAGGATGCGCCCCTGATCATCCACCCCCGCCCGGTAGAGAATCCGCAGGTCATGCCGCTTCCCCGTGATGACCATGTCGTCATCCCGGTCATAGCGCATCCGGCACGGCCGCCCCGTCGCCCGCGCCGCCACCGCACAAGCAATCGCCAAGGCGTTCCCCTGGCTCTCCTTGCCGCCAAACCCGCCGCCCATTCGCCGCACTTCCACCCGCACCGCCGACATCGGCAGATGCAGCGCATGCGCCACCTTGTGCTGCACCTCGGTCGGATGCTGGGTTGAGGAGTGGACGACCATATCCCCGTCCTCTTGCGGCAAGCAGGCCGCGACCTGCCCCTCAAGGTAGAAGTGCTCCTGCCCTCCGACCTCAAACGACCCCTCGACTACCCTTGGCGCGCTGGAAATCGCCCGCGCCGTATCCCCCTTCGCCCAGACCACCGGCCCCTGCTCGAACCGGCTGTTCGCCGCGAGCGCCTCGTCCACCGTCAGCAACGCCGGCAGTTCCCGATAGGTGATCTTCCCCAACCGCGCCGCCTTCCGCGCCGCGAGGTGGCTCTCCGCCGCCACCAGAAACACCGGCTGCCCGACGTAATGCACCTTTCCCACCGCCAACAGCGGCTCGTCATGCGCCGAGGGCGAGCAATCCGGCATGTCCGGCAGATCCTCCGCCGACAGGACCGCCACCACTCCGGGAGCCGCCTTCACAGCCGACAGGTCCATCCCCGTGATCTCGCCATGCGCCACCGAGGACAACCCGAACGCCAGATGCAGCGCCCCGGCCACCGCCAGATCATCCACATACCGCGCCTGCCCGGTCACATGCAGCGGCGCCGCGTCATGCGGAAGCGCTTTCCCCATGCTCATGGCGCCACCTCCAGCACCGACACCGGCACGCCGTTCAGATCATGGAAATACCGCCGCAAAAGGTTCTGCGCCGTCAGCATCCGGTACCCGGCCGAGGCCCGCATGTCCGTAAGCGGAGCAAAATCCCCCGCCATCGCCTCCGCCGCCGCTTCGACGCTAGCCTCGGTCCACTCACGCCCCACCAAAGCCGCCTCAGCCAAAGTCGCCCGCTTCGGCACCCCCGCCATGCCCCCGAACGCGATCCGGGCCGACGTCACCACGCCGCCCTCAACGAGTACGTTAAAACACCCGCACACCGCCGAGATATCCTGATCGAACCGCTTCGATATCTTGTAGCACCGCAGCGCTTCCGCCCGTTCCGGGAACGACACCCCCGCCACGAACTCCCCCGGTTTCCGGTCCTGCTTCCGATACTCGAGGAAGAAGTCCTCCAGGGCCATCGACCGCATTTCATCGCCCCGCCGCAGATGCAGCGTCGCCCCCAGCGCAATCAGAGCCGGAGGCCCGTCCCCGATGGGAGACCCGTTGGCGATGTTCCCCCCGATCGTCGCCGCATTCCGGACCTGCACCGATGCATAGCGCCGCAGCAACTCGCCAAAGGACGGCAGCCGATCCTTCACCGCCTCGCGCAATGCGCTGATCGTGACGCAGGCCCCGACATGCAATTGCCCGCCCTGCACCTCGATCCCCTTCAGGTCCTCCACGCCGTTCAGGAACGCCACCGGCCGCAGCTCCCGTAGCTGCTTCGTCACCCAAAGCCCCACATCCGTCGCGCCTGCCACCAGCACCGCGTCCGGATTGGCCACATACCACTCCGCCAGCGCATCGGAATCCGAAGGCCGGAACACCCCCGCCTCCCCCGCCGCAAAGCCAGCCACCGCCACCTGGTCCGAAACCATCCACTCCGGCACCGGCTCCGTCTCCGCCGCCTCCGCCGCCCGCACGATCGGAGCATACCCGGTGCAACGGCACAGGTTACCCGCCAGCTGGTCGTCGTGATCCTTGGCACCGTTCAGATGCGCCACCGCCATGCTCACCACGAATCCGGGCGTGCAGAACCCGCATTGGCTGCCATGGTGGGCCACCATCGCCGCCTGCACCGGATGCATCTCGCCCTTCGGGCCGCTGATCCCCTCTACGGTCCGCACGGCCTTCCCATGCAGCTGCGGGAGGAACAGGATGCAGGCGTTCAGCACCTTTGACCCCTCGGCATCGGTGACCATCACCGTGCAGGCCCCGCAGTCGCCCTCGTTGCAGCCTTCCTTGGTCCCGGTCAGCCCGCGCACTTCGCGCAGCCAATCCAACAGGGTCCGCGTCGGGGCTTCCCCCTCGATGCGAACCGGCGTTCCGTTCAACAGAAACGCAATGCTCATTCGTCAGCCCGCCGCGGTCTCCCCATGAAGGCTATCTGCGGGATCGCCCGATGCGCGATTCAAGGCAAGGGGAAACTATCCGGGAAAAGGCGAAGCTGCTATCAGGATTTGCCGAAAATTCCGGCAATGATTGCCCGGAAATAAGGCTGATCCGACAGCAGCTGGACTCTGGGCAACCCGCGCGACCAAGGTTACGCTGGCCGTGCACCTCGCCAGAACGGACCCCTCATGTTCACGCTTTTCTACACCCCCAAGACCTGCGCCCTTGCCACCCATATCGCGCTGATCGACGCCGGGGCCGACTACACCCTGAAGCGCATCGACTTTGCAAAAGGCGAACAGCGCGCGCCCGAGTTTCTGGCGGTGAACCCAAAGGGCCGCGTCCCGGCGCTGGCCACGCCGCAAGGCATTTTGACCGAAACCCCGGCGGTCCTGGCCTATCTGGCCCAGACGCATCCAAAGGCGAATCTCGCCCCATCCGACCCCTTCGCCTTCGCGCGCCTGCAGGCCTTCACCGTCTTTATCGCCTCAACCCTCCACGTCGCCCATGCCCACGGCCCGCGCGGCAACCGCTGGACCGACGACCCCGCCGCCCAGGCCGCGCTGAAATCCTATGTGCCCACCTCGATGACCGCCGCCTTCAAGCTGGTCGAAGACACGATGCTGGAAGGCCCCTTCGTGATGGGCGACAGCTACACCATCGCCGACCCCTACCTTTTCACCATGTCGACCTGGATCGAGGTCGACGGGGTCGACACCACCCAGATCCCCCGGGTCATGGCCCACCGTCAGATGATGTCTGAACGCCCCTCTGTGATCCGCGCCCTGGCCGAGGAAGCCTGACCTCCTCGTTCGTCTTCGACTCCTCGTCGGTGCGTCCAGCGAGGAGTGACGAAGCCCACGACGAGCCTTCCCGTCGGCCGCAAACCTGCGGTACGCTTCGGCCATGTCCGGCTCGAACGCGTCTTCACCGCCACCAACCGAACGCTTAAGCTGGTTCATCGGCTTGCCAAAATGGATTGCCGGGTCAGTTGCGCTGATCGGGTTGCTTTTCATACCCGCAGGCATGTTGGAACTGCTGATTTCGGGCACCTACGTGCCATCCCACGAATGGCTGGAAGCCTCTCGACCGGCCGTCTATGCGCTCTGGATGGTTTGGGGGGTCGCAGTATTTGTGATCCTGGTGCGTTCCAACACGGATGTTTCCAGGGGCGCTCTCTACACGGTTGTGGCCATCGCTCTTTTTTTCGCCCCGATCGGAAACCTGGTTCGAGCCAGTATCCCCGCCCTGATAGCGAACGCATACGGCGAAGACGTTCAGCACGTGTACAAGGTTGTCCGAACAAACGGCTTTGGCGGCATACGCTGCCGTACCCCGGTCGAGTTGGAAGGTCTTCCGTTCATGACAAAGCTTTGCGACGTCGGGAATGAATTCCGCGCCAAGCTGTCACCCGGTCAGACCGCGACCTTCGGCGGTAAGGGCACGTGGATGGGCCTCTACGTCGAGTACATCCAATCCTGACCGCATCCTCCCTTCCTAACCCAGAAAGCCCGCGCTAGACTCCCCCCCATGCCCGGCGCGAACCCCCGTTTCATCCACCTCCGCACCCACACCGAACACTCGCTTCTAGAAGGCGCGGTGCCGGTGAAAAAGCTTGTCGGCCTCTGCACCGCGCAGAACATGCCCGCCGTCGCCGTGACCGACACGAACAACATGTTCGCGGCACTGGAGTTTTCCGTCACCGCCATGGGGGCAGGGGTCCAACCCATCGTTGGCTGCCAGATCAGCATCGCCCACGACCCCGCCCAACCGGGTGAGAAACCCCGTCTTCCCGCGCCCATCGTGCTGCTCGCCCAGAACGAACGCGGCTACATGAACCTGATGCGGCTCAACACGCTCCTCTATATCGAGGGCGCGATGACCGGCTCCGCCAACCTGCCGCAGGTCACGCTGGATGAACTTCAGCAGCATTCCGACGGCCTGATCTGCCTGACCGGCGGCCCCGAAGGCCCCATAGGCCGCTTCCACGCCACTGGCCAGCAGGCCAAGGCCCGCGCCCTTCTTGAACGGCTGACGGCAATCTACCCGAACCGTGTCTATGTCGAACTGCAACGCCACCCCGGCCCGGGCGGTGCGCTTCCGGAAACCGAGGCGCTGTCCGAACGCGGCGCCATCGACCTCGCCTACGAACTGGGTCTCCCCATCGTCGCCACGAACGATGTCTACTTTCCCAAGACCGAGATGTACGAGGCCCACGATGCCCTGATCTGCATCGCGGAAGGCGCCTATGTCGACCAGCAGCAGCCCCGCCGCCGCCTGACACCGCAGCACTATTTCAAATCCGAAGCGGAAATGGTCGCCCTCTTCGCCGACCTTCCCGAGGCGCTGGAGAACACCGTCGAGATCGCGAGGTGAACGAACTCCGGCGTCAGGCCAACGAAGGCCTGCAGGCCCGCCTCAAGGTCATCCCCCATTCCGCGACGCCCGAGGAATACCAGGAGCGTCTCGATTTCGAACTGTCGATCATCGAGAAGATGGGCTTCCCCGGCTACTTTCTGATCGTGGCCGACTTCATCAAATGGGCCAAGGACCACAACATCCCAGTCGGTCCGGGCCGGGGCTCGGGGGCCGGTTCGCTGGTCGCCTATGCGCTGACGATCACCGACCTCGACCCCCTGCGCTATGCACTCCTCTTCGAACGCTTCCTGAACCCCGAACGCGTCTCGATGCCCGACTTCGACATCGACTTCTGCATGGACCGCCGGGAAGAGGTGATCGCTTACGTCCAGGATCGCTACGGCCGCGACAAGGTGGCCCAGATCATCACCTTCGGCGCGCTGCTGTCCAAGGCAGCCGTCCGCGACGTGGGCCGCGTGCTGCAACTTTCATACGGCCAGGTCGACAAGCTGTCGAAGATGATCCCGGTCGAAGGCGTAAAGCCCGTCAGCATCACCAAGGCGCTGGCCGACGAACCCCGCCTGCGCGAGGCGAAGAAGGAAGAGGTCGTCGCCCGCCTCCTCGACTACGCCGAAAAGATCGAAGGCCTCTACCGCAACGCCTCTACCCACGCCGCCGGCGTCGTGATCGGCGACCGCCCGCTGGACCAGCTGGTCCCCCTCTACCGCGACCCGCGCTCAGACATGCCCGCGACCCAGTTCAACATGAAATGGGTCGAAGCCGCGGGCCTGGTGAAGTTCGACTTCCTCGGCCTCAAGACCCTGACCGTCATCCAGAACGCGATGGACCTCCTCAAGCTTCGCGGCATCGAGTTCGACATCAACCTGATCCCCTTGGACGACAAACCCAGCTACGACCTCTACGCCAGCGCCAAGACCGTCGCCGTGTTCCAGGTCGAAAGCTCCGGCATGATGGACGCGCTGCGGCGCATGAAGCCCACCTGCATCGAGGATATCGTCGCCCTTGTGGCCCTCTACCGCCCCGGCCCGATGGAAAACATCCCGGTCTATTGCGAGGTCAAGAACGGCCTCCGCGACCTCGAATCCATCCACCCGACCATCGACCACATCCTGGCCGAAACCCAGGGCATCATCGTCTACCAGGAACAGGTGATGCAGATCGCCCAGGTCATGGCGGGCTATTCCCTCGGCGGCGCCGACCTCCTCCGCCGCGCGATGGGCAAGAAGATCCCCGAGGAGATGGCCAAGGAACGCCCCAAGTTCATCGAAGGCTGCAAGGCCACCCACTAACAAATCCCACGCCGCCGCCTACGCCGTAGTCAGCTACCAGACCGCCTACCTGAAAGCGAACTACCCAGCCGAGTTCATGGCCGCCGTCATGAACTGCGACATCCACCTCACCGACAAGCTCGCCGTCTACAAGCGTGAGGTCGACAAGCTGGGCCTCAAGACCGTGGCCCCCTGCGTCAACGCATCGCTTGCGACGTTCACCGTCCGCGACGGGGCCATCGTCTATGGCCTGGGTGCCTTGAAGAACGTCGGCGTCGACGCGATGAACCTGATCGTCCAGGCGCGGCAAAACAAACCCTTCGCCACCCTCTTCGACTTCGCTCGCCGCACCGACCTCAAGCGCATCGGCAAGCGCCCCCTCGAAATGCTCGCCCGCGCCGGGGCCTTCGACCAGCTCGACCCCAACCGTGCCCGCGTCTTCGAAGGCCTTGACGCCCTCGTCGCCTACTCCGCCGCCATCCACGAAGCCGCGGCCTCTGCCCAGAACTCGCTTTTCGGCAGCGCAGGAGCCGACATTCCAGAACCCCGCCTGCCCTTCCGTGACGACTGGCTGCCGACCGAACGCCTCGCCCAGGAACACCAGGCGGTGGGCTTCTACCTCTCTGGCCACCCGCTGGATGACTACATGTCCGCGCTCAAGCGCCAAAAGGTCGAGACTTTGGCCGAGGTTTCCGTAAAGGCAGAGCATGGTCCCTGCATCGCTCGCATTGCAGGCTCGGTCTCGGCCCGACAAGAGCGCAAGTCCGCCAAGGGCAACCGTTTTGCCTTTGTCCAGCTGTCCGACCCGACGGGCCTCTACGAGGTGACCTGCTTCTCTGACGTGCTGGAGGCGTCGCGCAGCCTTCTGGAACCTGGCCAGAACGTCATCCTGACAGTAAAGGCCGAACTGGAAGGTGAAACCCTGAAGCTCCTAGCGCAGTCCGTCGCGCCCATCGACGCGGTGGCCGATCGCGCCGGAGCACAGGACATCCGCATCCACCTCGCCCGACCCGAGGCGATCCCCTCGCTTGCCTCGCTGCTGTCCAAGATCGAAGGACGGGCAAAGGCGCGCATCACTCTCTGCGTCACCGACGACGAAGGGCGCGAGATCGACATCGACTTGCCAGACTCCTATCCGGTAACCACCCAGATCAGGGGCGCAATCAAGGCCGTCCATGGGGTGCTTGCCGTCGAAGAGATCTGAAAGCGCCCAGTACATGGTTGACCTGGAACGATACTGCCGGAACAGTTCACAACAGAAAGGTGCGCCATGACCTTCTTCCAGACGATTGATCCCCTGTTTGGGTCCTATGTCCTGTTCAATGCCCCCCTGAAAAAGCTGGCTTCGGGCTTTGACTGGGCCGAGGGGCCGGTCTGGTTCGGCGATATTGGGTGCCTTCTCTTCTCGGACATTCCCAACAACCGCGTCCTGCGCTGGACCGAAGAGGGTCTGACCACCTTCCGCGCACCTTCGAACTTTGCCAACGGTCACACGCGGGACCGACACGGGCGGCTCATCTCTTGCGAACACGGGCTGCGCCGCGTCCAGGGCAAACGGCTGAACAGCCCGAATGACGTGGTTGTCGCCCGGGACGGGGCAATCTGGTTCTCCGACCCGCATTACGGGATCATCAGCGATTACGAAGGCCACAAGGCCAACAGCGAGCTGCCCTGTGCCGTCTATCGCGTCGATCCGGATGGCACGGTCGAGGCCGTCATCACCGACATGGCCTGCCCCAATGGCCTGGCCTTCAGCCCCGACGAAAGCCTTCTCTACGTGGCCGACACCGGCCGCGCCTTCACCAGCGACCCCCAGCACATCCTGGTCTTCGACATGGCCAGCGGGCGGCCAAAGAGCGGTCGGCTGTTCCACAAGATCGACACTGGCTGCGCGGACGGCATTCGTCTGGACAGCGATGGCAACCTTTGGTCCTCCGCCGGGGACGGTGTGCACTGCATACACCCGGATGGGCACTTGATGGGCAAGATCCTGGTCCCCGAGATCGTGTCGAACATCTGTTTCGGG
>JALOTD010000059.1 GCA_025458105.1 Tabrizicola sp.
GGACCCGTGCAATCCTGTCGTCTATGAAGCGGAAGTCGTGGCCGCGCCTGACGGGGCGGAAAGTGCAAAGGACCGCCGCGACGGCGCCCGCGCGCTGGGAGTCAAGATCGAACGGGAGTTTGCCGTCGGGTCCTATGACATCCAGATGCTGTCGGCCCGGCAGTCGGACGGTCTGGCCGAGTTCCTGCGCGACGAGGGCTACCAGCTGCCCGAGGGGGCAGAGAGGGCGCTGGAAGGCTACATCCGGGGCGGGATGAAGTTCTTTGTCGCCAAGGTGAACCTGTCACGCCATTCCACCGGGGCCAGCCAAGAGCTGGAGCCGCTGCAGATCCGCTTCCGGTCCAAGGACTTCATGCTGCCGATCCAGCTGGGCAAGCTGAACGGTGACGGGCCGCAGGATCTGATCGTGATGGCCCTGACCCGCAAAGGGCGAACGGCTCTGACCAACTATACGACCAAGGAAATCCCGACCGATATCGACGTGCCGGTCTTCGTGGGCCAGGTCTTCCCGCAGTTCTACCGGGCGATGTTCGACCGCGCGGCGGGCAAAAGCGGGGCCTTTCTGGAATATGCCTGGGACATGGCCTGGTGCGACCCTTGCGCCGAAGATCCGCTGAGCCACGCCCAGTTGCAGGAATTGGGCGTCGTCTGGGTGCGCAAGTCCGAGGCCGCGACACCCAACGTCTTTGTCACCCGCCTGCACATCCGCTATTCCGCCGACACGTTCTTTGAAGACCTGAAATTCGCCGTCACTGATGACCGCGACAATTTCCAGGGCCGCTATGTGATGAACCATCCGTTCGACGGGGAAATCACCTGCGCGGAAGGGCAGGACTATGTGGCCGAGACGCGGAAGCGGATCAAGGAAGAGGCTGCTGCCTTGCGCAAGCTGACGGGGTGGAGCGCGTCGAACATCGCCTCGAACATCGCGAAGACGGTGCCGCAGCGCTATCGTTAGCCGGGCGCGCGTTCCAGGCGGTAGCTGCCTTCGGGCAGGTTCAGCGCGGCGGCCAGGTCGCGGACCTGTCCCAGCGAGAGGGTGATCCGCATCACCTCATCGGTGCGGGGATCCAGCTGGTCGATGGTCACGCAATCCTCGAACGCGCTGATGGTGACGTCCTCGGTCAGGGGCAGGTCTTCACCCTCATCGACAAGGGTGATGACGGTGGCGTCGAATTCGTGCTCGATGGTGAACATGGCGCAAGCGTAACCCTCCTGCCCCGTCGCAGCAACGGGAAACCGGGCATGACAGGTGCGTGAGGCAGCCTTTCCCCGGCGCGGCGATTTGCTACCCTAGGACAAAGCCTTGCAAGGATCGCCGATGCGCCTGACCCTAATCGCCGCCCTGATCCTATCGCTGGGTGGCTGCGTTTCCACATTTCCGGCGCCGCCAGATGCGCCGGAGGGCCGAACGGACGCCGTGCAGCCCCCTCGCGCCGCAGCCGAGACATTTCTGCGCGTCGTGACCGAGGTGGAACCTGTCGCCGAAGCCGTGTGCCGTGAGCGGGGCCAGGCACAGAACTGTGACTTCCGGATTGTGGTGGACGACCGCCCGGGCCAGCCGCCGAACGCGTTCCAGACAGTGGACAACCGCGGTCGACCGGTCATTGGATTCACGCTGGCGCTGATTGCCGATGCTCGCAACGCGGATGAGTTGGCCTTTGTCCTGGGGCACGAGGCCGCGCATCACATCGCGGGCCATATCCCGCGCCGTCAGGATCAGGCGCTGTCGGGCGCGCTGGTGGCGGGTGTGCTGGCGCAGGCAAGCGGGCTTTCGCCGGAAGAAGTGCGTGCGGCGCAGAACATCGGGGCGGAAGTGGCCGCGCGCAGCTACAGCCGCGAGTTCGAGTTGGAGGCCGATGCGCTGGGCGCCGAGATCGCCTTGATTGCCGGGTTTGATCCGGTTCTTGGGACCGGGTTTTTCGATCGGCTTCCCGACCCCGGCGACCGGTTTCTGGGCAGCCACCCGCCGAATGCCCAGCGCAAGGCACAAGTGGCGGCGGTCGTGCGGCGCCTGAAGGGGTCTTGATCTGGGTCAAGGCGGATCTTTCCGGCCGGGGTCAGCATTGCCGTCAGTTGACCAATCGACCCGGCCAAGGAGGCCTGCCGATGATCGGATATGAGGACAGCCCGAAAGCCTGGTGGCTGACGCGCGGCATGGCCCGGCTCAGCGGTGTGAATCTGCCCCGCGCCGTGGTCGAGGGGTGGTTGCAGCGTGACGAACTGGCCAGCCTGGTTGCGCGATGCACCGCCTGTACAAGAGGCGCGCAATGCGAGACCTGGCTGATGAAATCCGGCAGGTCCAACGCGATGCCCGACTTCTGCCCCAACAAGACCAGGATCGAGGCGTTAGTCGTCTGACCTTTCCCGTGCGCCGGGCCGTCACATTCCCTTGGCCCCGCGCCTGACTGTGGCGTCTGACCTGCCTCCCGGGTCAGGCGCCGCTTTTTTTGCTGTCGTCGGGGCTGCAAATCCGATCCTGCCATGCCAGAAAGGCGGGATGGTCGTTCTGGAAGATATCCTGCGTGACCGGGGCTCGCGCTATGCGGCCTCGGTGGGTCCGGTGGCCAACCGGGCTGGGATTGACGCTGCCCTGGCCGAGCTGCGCAAACGCCGCAAGTTCGCGCGAGCCACGCATCACAGTTGGGCCGCCGTGCTGCGCGACGGTGGTCCGCTGAAGGGCGACGACGGCGAAGCGGGCGCAGGTGCGGTAATCCTGAAGATGCTGGAACGGGCGGAGCTGATGGATCACATCGTGATTGTCACGCGCTGGTACGGGGGCGTGCACCTTGGGGGCGACCGCTTTGCCCATGTGGTGACCTGCACGCGGGCCGCGCTCGACGCATTGGGCAAGGGTCGATAGGCTTGTCCCCGGGGACAGGAGGGGGGACCACGATGCGGGACTGGATCCGGGCAGAGGGACGGCGACTGGCCAATACGGTGATCTGGTCCTGGGACGGCTTTCGCGCCGCCTGGGCGACGGAAAAGACCTTGCGGCAGTGGACATTGGCCAATGCGCTGTCCGCGGCCCTTGCCTTCTCGCTGGACCTGACCCCCGGCGAACGCGCGCTGATCCTGGCTTTGGGTCTACTGGTGCTGGCGGCCGAACTGATCAACACCGGTCTGGAGGAAGTGGTGGACCTCGTCTCGCCCGAGATGCACCCGGGCGCAAAGAAGGCCAAGGACTGCGGGTCGGCCTGCGTTGCGCTGACGGCGATTGCGGCGGGGGTGGCCTGGGGGGTGGTGCTACTCGGCTAGGGCCGTTCGCAAATGCCTTCGTCCTTGCGCCAATGGTTGCAATCGACGGTAAAGGGAGCGGCAAAGACAAAGTCGGACTCTGTCCGGTCCCCGCCATAGCTTGCCGCGCAGCCCGGCCCGCCCCAGATCGTTCCGCCCAAAGTGAATGTCGTCATCGTGGCGTTCGGTTCCTGTGTGCAGCAGGCCTCGAACACCGCCTCGCGGAACAGGGATCGGGGGGCCTTGTACAGACGGATGCCCTCCCAAGCCATCAGCGCGCCTGGCCGCGAGGGGGTCAGGTCGCGACAGGCCATTGGCAGGTCACCATCAAACCGGTGGTCCTTCCAGATGATGTCCAGGCATTCGTCCAGTTCCCTTCGGGCGCGGGCGCGGCACTTGTCGGCGTTGGCCTTGTTCTTGCAGGCGCCCTGGCCCGTGAGGTTTGCAAGGACGATCGAAGGCCCAGCACCGAAGCCATAAACCTCGATCGAGGCCCGGCAACTGCGGAGGATATCGCCAATGGCGGGCGTGGCAACGCTGGCAAGGAACAGAGCGGTGACAAGGACTGGGCGCTGCATGGCGGCCTCGATGCGGTATGAATGACTTCAGGCAATGCCGAAGCCTACCACAATCGGCAGGCCGCGTCATCCGTGGCGCGCCCTAGACAAGCCTCCCGCGCAAGCCAGGGTCGTGCCGGTCGATCCAGGCCAACGACGCCCTTAGAAGCCCTGCGCTGCGGGGCGGCAGGGCCGACAGGGCCTTGGCTTCATCCAGGCCGCGCAGCCGCAGGAACATGGCCAAGGCATGGGCGCGGGTCGGCTGGCGCAGATAGCCGCTCCACCCCACGGCCTCGGCGCCGGCCAGCTGGAACAGCCCGAAACCCATGGTGATACAATGCAGATCGGTCGAAAGTTCTTCGGCCTCGGCACCACCCGGCGGCAGGTCCGGCAGGCCGCGAAGGACATGGTGCATGACCTCATGCGCCAGAATGGCAACGAACGTCATGGGCTGGTCAAGATGGTCGCGGCTGTAGTGGATGACCGCCGCGTTCCCGTCGCCTTGCCAGGTGCCGCCAATCGCGGCAAGCGACTGATAGTCATGTCGGAACCGTGCATCGATCTGATCCAGCGGCAGGACGTCGATCTCTGCTTGCGCGATCCCGAGAATGCGCTGGATGTCGCGTACCAGACAGGCGGCAAAATCCGGCGACCGCGACGATGGCGCGGTGAAGAACTCCTTGCTCAGCGTGACAAGCGGGGTCCGAGTTGTCAGCAAGCCTAAGCGAATGGCCCAATCGAAGCTGTCCCGCAACCAGTCGATCGTCTGATCGGAAACCTCATAGCGCCGGGTGAAAGGCCACATGTCGACCCTCAGGCCACGTGCGTCGGTGCGTGATGCGGGCCGACATGGGAAAGCTGGGCACGAAAAACGGACGGATCAAAGCCCAAGGTCGATCTCTTTGTACCAAAGGGAAGCGACCGGGTCTTCACGTTCCGCCACGCACAGGCCGCGCGCCTCGGCTTGCGCAAGAATGCTGTCCTGAGGCGCATAGTCTGACTCGGGCGAAAGGCCTCTGCTTGCATAGCAGTCATCCAATCCCATCCCGTCGCGGTCGCAAGTGGCCTCGAACAGGCGGAGGGCACGGAGAAAGGGGCAGTCGAAAGCGGCATCCAGCTGAGCTGACGTGTAGGCCGGGGCAGCGCCCGCAGCGATCTGGTCTTCCAGGATACCCCGCTCATACCGGGTCTGTTGCAGGAAGTCCGCGATGATGTCGATACGGTAGTTCGAATAAAGGATTGCGTTGGTGCCAAGGGAATGGTGCCAGATTGCGGCCTCCAGCGGGTCGGGGCGGGCGTCCTGGATCGCGGCCATCCCGAACTGGAGCACGCGCACATTGCGCGGCGTGGCCTTCACGGCAACCATGGCGCGGGCCGACAGGTCGGCTGCATTCGCCTCCTCCAGTTCCGCAATGGCGGTGTATCGCGCCTCGATATCTGCTGGCGGGGGGACGTCGCAAAAGCCAGCCTCGCGCATGGCAAGCTGGACTGAGACGAAATAGAGCGACGCAAGATCGCGCAGGACCGCCGGGTTGGCGGGATGGTGATCGGCCTGACGCCGCGCCTTTGCCAGATCGCGGTCCAGCGCCATCCGGAGCGCAGGAAAATCAATCTCGTCGGGCATGTCGGGCAGTTTCGGGTAGGACAAGAGGTGAACGCGCCCGGACAAGGCAATGTCCACCGTCATTCGGCCTTTGGCGTTGGCCCGCGCGCGGAAGGCATCGGCCGTTTCCAATGGCATCTCGTGGGTCTTGGCGAAGGCTTCCAGCGTCTCGAACATCGCGGGATGATCGACGTAGTTTGCCAGATTGGCCAGCGCCCAGCCCCGCAACTCGCCATAGATCGCACCGGTCTGGACAGCCTCGATCACGCACATGTCCGCAGTATAGCCCGGTACATCCGTGACGGAGGCCGCATGGGCATCACACATGTCGCGCACGTTTTTCTCGGTTCCGCCCCAGTTCGGACGATCCAGCGTCGCGGACAGAACCAGGCTGTGGCGGTTCGGGGACAGAGCCATGATACGCGCCCCGTCCGCCCGGGCGCTGGCCTTGTCGCCGGAGACCTGACCGATGACGATCACCGCGTCTGACGCGGGCAGATAGCCGGGATCTAAGGCCAAGGCCGTTTCGGCCAACAAAAAGGCGTCATCAAAGCGGGCATTGGCAGCGTCCAGCGAGGCGGGCCAAGTGTGGTCAAGCCCAGCCTCACCACGCAGCAGGAAGCCCTCGTGGTAAAGCGACCAGGCCCGGGCAACGAGGGCTGCAGGGTTGTCCGGTTCGGTTGCTGCCCATGCAGCCGTAAAGGCGCGCAGATCGGGATGACTGGCTGCGATGGCCCAGTTCATGTCGCGCAGCTCGTCCGAGGATGTCGCCTGCGCCAACAGCCTTGCCACCCCTGCCCTGTCCCCTTTCAGCGCCTCTGCCACGAGGTCGTCAACCGGATCGGCTGCGGCGGACAAGGCGAATTGGGACAGGAGGAGGGCAAGGTAAAGACGCCGCGACATGCAAGGACTTTCGCGTTGAATTGCGGACCTCACTGCAACCCAAAGCTGCTGAAAACGCCGGCGGCGATCTTGCCGTCAGGCCAGGCGACCCCAAAGGTCATAGTCTCCCGCCTCGTCCACCTCGACGCGGACGATATCCCCCGGTGTCAGGGTCTCGAAGCCTTCGTCGATGAAGAGGTTGCCGTCGATTTCTGGGGCATCGGCCTTGGTGCGGCAGGTAGCGCCGTCTTCGTCGACCTCGTCGACGATCACCTCTAGCACTTTTCCAACTTTTTGGGACAGTTTTTCGGCGGAAATTGCCTGCGCCTTTTCCATAAAGCGATCAAAGCGGTCCTGTTTCACATCGGCTGGCACATGGTCGGGCAGGTCGTTCGACCGGGCCCCGGCGACGTTTTCGTATTGGAAGCACCCGACCCGATCCAGCTGCGCCTCATCCAGCCAATCGAGAAGGGTCTGGAACTCGGCCTCCGTCTCGCCCGGGTACCCCACGATGAATGTGGACCGAAGCGTCAGGTCCGGGGCGATCGCGCGCCAGGCGGCGATCTCGTCCAGGGTGCGCGCGGCGGCGGCGGGGCGGGCCATGCGCTTCAGCGTGTCGGGATGTGCGTGCTGGAACGGGATATCCAGATACGGCAGGACCAGCCCCTCCGCCATCAGCGGGATCAGGTCGCGGACATGCGGATAGGGGTAGACGTAATGGAGCCGCACCCAGGCGCCCAGTTTCCCCATCTCGCGCGCCAGATCGGTGATATGGGCGCGCACCTCGCCGCCTTTCCACGGGGAAAGGTCATGCTTGCGGTCCACCCCATAGGCCGAGGTGTCCTGAGAAATCACCAGCAGTTCGCGAACCCCCGCCTCGACCAGCTTTTCCGCCTCACGCAGGACGGCATGGGCCGGGCGGCTGACCAGACGGCCGCGCATGTCGGGGATGATGCAGAACTTGCACTTGTGGTTACAGCCTTCAGAGATCTTCAGATAGCTGTAGTGCCGGGGGGTCAGACTTACACCCGTCGCCGGAAGCAGGTCGATGAACGGATCGGGCGCGGGGGGCACGGCGGAATGCACCGCGTCCAGAACGCTTTCGTACTGGTGAGGGCCGGTCACTGCCAGCACCTTGGGGTGAGCGCCGGTGATATACTCCGGTTCCGCCCCAAGGCAGCCGGTCACGATCACTTTGCCGTTCTCGCGCAGCGCCTCGCCGATGGCGTCCAGGCTTTCGGCCTTGGCGCTGTCAAGGAACCCGCAGGTGTTCACGATCACCGCGTCCGCGCCCTGATAGTCGGGCGAAATCGCATAGCCCTCGGCGCGCAGGCGCGTCAGGATGCGTTCGCTGTCCACCAGCGCCTTGGGGCAGCCAAGCGAGACCATGCCGATGGTCGGCTGTCCCTCACGCCTGGTATCGGGAACAAGGGCGCGGGCAAGGTCGGGGCGAAGGAGCGGCGGGTTTTCGGACATGGTCCGCCTATACAGCGCCGCGCGGGTTCGCGAAAGCCCGGCTACGCGGGCGCCTCTCGGCCAATTGATGCCATGGAGGCGGGCCTGACTTGGCAAGGCTTTGCCATGGGGCGTAAGCTGCAGCCAATCAAGAAAATCCAGGAGGCGAGCATGCGCTGGATCATTCGTGTCGCGGTCGGTTTGGCGGTGGTCGTCCTTGTGGCCTTCGGCCTTCTGGCGATGATTCCGTCCGAGCGGATCGCGGCTGCCGTCTCGGCGCAGTTCGAGGGCCTGACTGGGCGCAAGATGGACATGACGGGCGAAATCAAGCCTAGGCTGTGGCCAAGCCTGGGGGTCACGACCGGACCGGTCAGCATTGCGAACGCTGATTGGGCGGACGGCGAGGCGCCGCTGTTCCGCGCCGAGAGCCTGTCGATCGACGTGAACCTGGGGGCGCTTCTGGGCGGCGATGTCCGGATCACCGGGCTGACCGCCGACAGACCCGAGATCAACCTGGAACGCGCGGCGGATGGGCGCGAGAACTGGGTTTTCGGCGCGGGTGAAGCAGGGGGCGCGGGCGCAGTCCCGGCCCCGGCCACGGCCTTTACCCTTGATCAGGGCCGGATCACGGGGGGCAAGCTGCGCTTTCAGGATGCCCAGGCCGGGCGGTCGATTGCGTTGGATGATCTGGAAGCGGTTCTGCAGATCCCCGATTTTTCCGGACAGTTCTCGCTGTCCGTGGCGGGCCTGTCCGGCGGCCAGCCTGTGACACTGGACCTGACGGGCGGAGTCTTCTCGGCGTTTGCGGCAGGCCGGGTCGTGCCGCTGACCGTGACGACGGTGGCTGGCGGATCGCGGATCAGCTTTGACGGACGTGGCGGGCTGTCGCCCCTGGCAGCCGAAGGCGATCTGCGGGCCGATCTTGCGGACCTGCCAGCCCTGGGCGGGCTGGTCGGTGCAAGCCTGTCGCGACCGGGACCAGGGTTCGGGGCCAATCGGCTTTCGGTTGCGGGCAAGCTGACGCTGGACGGGTCGGGCGCAGCCTTTCTACGCGGGGCGGAGATCCTGGCCGACGACAACCGCATCACGGGTGACCTCGACCTGCGGCCGGGGGAGGTCCGACCGAAACTGTCGGGGCAGCTGGTAGCCGGACCGATTGTGCTGGGCAGCGGAGAAGACGGCGGGATCGGCGATGGCCAGTCAGGCGGAATGGCGGCGGCTGGCTGGCCCGGGGACGAGATCGATGTGTCAGGCCTTGGCCTTTTCGATGCAGAACTGGCGCTGGCCGTGCCGTCGGTCGATCTGGGCGTCCTGACCCTGGGCGAGACACGGGCGCTGATCACGGTGGATCGGGCCCGGGCTGTAATCGATATCCGGCAGATGGCAGCCTATGGCGGCCAGATCACCGGGGATTTTGTGGTAAATGGACGCGGCGGGCTGTCGGTCGGCGGGCGGCTGAACCTGGCAGGGCTGCAGACGCAGCCCCTGTTCACCGATCTTGCCGGCTGGGACCGGCTGGTGTCGTCCGGCGATGTTCAGCTGGAATTTCTGGGTGTTGGCAATTCCATCGATGCAATCATGCGGGGGTTGCGGGGCGAAGGGGCGCTGGAACTGGGCCAGGGCGAGTTGCGCGGAATAGACATCGTAAGCATGCTGCGGACGCTGGACCCTGGATTTGTCGGCTCTGACCAGAAGACCGCGTTTGACGGGCTGGCCGGGACCTTCACCATCGAAGGTGGCGTGCTGTCCAACAGCGATCTGAAGCTGGTCGCGCCGTCGCTGACGGCTGCGGGCACCGGCACCATCGGACTGGGCACGCGGACGCTGGACTATCGCATCCGGCCAACAGCGCTTGCCGCAGCCGATGGCACGGGCGGGGTCATGGTGCCGCTTCTTATCACGGGAACCTGGGCCGAGCCAAGATTCCGGCTGGATCTGGAAAGCATTGCCCGCGAGAAGATGGAAGCCGAGGCGAAGGCCGCCGAGGCGCGGGCCAAGGCCGAACTGGAAGAACGCTTGAAGCAAGAGCTGGGGATCGAGGCCGCCCCGGAAGAGTCTCTGGGCGACGCCGCCGCGCGGCGGGCGCAAGAGGCGCTAGAGGACGAGGCCCGGCGCGCGCTTGAAGACATCCTGGGCGGGAACTGAGCCGACAACGAAAGCCGGGCGGCCCGTCCCAGGAAGCAGCTCGTCCACCAGGGCTTGGAAATGGCGGCGCCTAGCGCCGCCGATCGCGCCGTGCGCTCATCGGCTGGAAGGCCACGCCGACATGCGCCTCGCAATAGGGTTTGCCGGGCAGGCTGGGCAGACCGCAGAACCAGAAGTCATCGGTCGCCGGGTCGCCGATCGGCCATTTGCAGGTGCGCTCCGTCAGTTCCATCAAGGTCAGCTTGCGCGCGCGCTTTTCGACCTCACGTACCGAGGCCAGGGCTTCGGGGCTGATCTCGTTCTGACTGGGCTGTGGTGGCAGCGGCTGACCCGCCGGAATGATCGCCTTGCGCACCGGCAATGGCGTGACATTCGAAGCCGGCGCAGGACGCAGCGGTTCTGCGCGCGGACCGGGAGCCGGCTCTGGCCGGGCCTGAACCGGTTCGGGACGCGGCGCGGCGGTTGGGGCAGGCGCCGCGGCTACCGGGCTGTCGTCTTCGTCATCCTTGCCGCCCACCCGGTTCGACAGACCCAGGCGGTGAACCTTGCCGATCACGGCGTTGCGGGTGACCCCGCCCAGCTCTTTGGCAATCTGGCTGGCCGATTGGCCTTCGCTCCACATGCGCTTGAGCGTTTCGACACGCTCATCGGTCCAGGACATGCTCGTCTCCGCCTGATTGACTACCGATGCAGTCTATCCGCCCCGGGCAGGGAGCCGCAAGGGCAAGTCGACGCAAGGGACAGAGACCCGCAGTCTGTGGGCCAGGCGGGGCGATCACTCGCTAGCTGCGCCCTTCGTTCCATTCATACATGACGACGCCGGTCGTCTCTTCTCCGCCTGCAGCCGCGTAGGTGGCACGCGCAGGGGTATTGCCTGCCTCGGTCAGAACCCAGGTTGCTTGACAGCCCCGTGCCCGCCCTTCGGCCCGCAAGGCTGCGATCAGCGCTTTCGCGATGCCCCGACCCCGGGCCGGTTCGTTGACACCAAGTTCCTGCAGGAACAAATTCCGGGGCTTGTCGGGATGATCCAGCACAGTTCCGCTGACGAAACCCACGATCTCGCCGTTCAGCCAGGCCAGGATCAGAATGTTTCGGGCGTCCGGTCTGCCGTCGGGGCCAAGAAACCGCCGCGTCGCCGCTTCGGAAGCCGGATGGTCGAACACCTCTGCCGCAAGGACCAATGCAGCGTCCGACGGACCGATGCGTCGTATGATGATATCCGCGCCGGACATTGCTACCTACGACTGCGACAACATGATCTGCGCCTCGGACGCACGCACGATCGGATAGGCCGAGCGGCGCGCGGCAAGCGGAAGGTCGGGAAACAGCGCCTCGATTTCGCGCCGCTGCTCGGCATCGAGAGCCCCCATGCCGATCTCGCCCGGATGAAAGCTCTCCGAAAGAGCCCCTTCGGCCAAAAGGATTTCGTGCCGATCAAACAGAAGGTGGCAGTAGGTAACCCCCGTATCGGGCAGAACCTTGCGGATCGTTTTGCCGTTGACCATCGCCTTAGCGGCAATCAACACCTGTTCCTCGCCGAAGTAGACCTGCGAGCGCCAGTCTGTCAGCAAAATCCGGTGCTGCTGCGACACCAACAGGGGGCGGGTATTGCCGATAGCACCAGTTTCGAACAGCACGGGCCGAAACTGCGGTCGACGCTGCAGATCGTCCCCTGTCAGCACGCGACTGCCGATCCAGCGAACCGGCTGCGAGCCGTTGTCCATCGTCGTGACCAGATCGCCGGGCTGCAGGTCCTCGATCAGGCGGGGACCATCCGGTGTGTCGACAAGCGTGCCATGGGTGAAACAATAGATCTCGTCCCAGCCGACAGCATTGACACCCGTGGCATCAACCGCATTTGCCCCATTGGCTGATGCATAGGTCCGGACGGAGGCGGGCGTTTCCTGGTCAGTGACCGAAATCACTGTATAAGTCACATCGGCATCCAGCGGGATCGTGCTGACGATGCCGACATTCCCCAAGGGGGCGGTCGGGCCGGTGTTGGGTCCGATCCGGACCACATACATCTCGACAATACGGCCATCATCGGGGCCGCCGGGGTCGTTGATGCGGACCGTGATCTTGTATTCGATCTGCAGCGGTTGGCCGCGCCAACTGGCCGGATTGCTGGCGGCATTCGTCAGGGTCTGGTTGCCGTTCGCAGCCGTCCCGCCACCTCCGGGCCGGGGATCGGCGTTGCCATCATTCGCAAAAGCGTCGTCATCCTCGACCAGAATGGTCGTGCCCGCGCCGCCGGTATATTCAAAGGTCTCTCCGATGGCCTGAAAACCCTGCGTGTTTCCAGGATTCGAAATCAGGTCGGTTCCGCCAGACACCATCCGGATCGGCCCGCCGGCGACCGAGCTGAACGTGTAGATCGTGAACTGATAGGTCGCCATGTCCCTGATCCCGCGACCGCCGTCGGCCAACGATGGCAGAGTTCCTATATGACTGCGTCACAGTTACCAAGACGTTTACCAGAACCTGCGTACCATTTACTGCCCTTTCGTTTCCGGATCTGGCGGTTTCCCGGTCAGCGGGCACCTTCGGGGCGAAATCGGTGGAATCGGACCGTTTCCTGGGCAGAATGATGCTGGACGCCAACCGCATGACCGGCTATCCAGCACGCATGACCACGGATATTCGACATCTCCGCCCCTTGCGCCGACGCTTCAGCGTCTGACGCCGGTCTTCCTGTGCCGTCCGTTCCGGCACGCTTCCCCCACGTTGACACCGCCCGCCCCCTCGGGCACCCATTGGCCTTCATCTGCAAGGACGCCATCATGATCACGACCGTTCTTCCGACCTACAACCGCGCGCCCATCGCCTTTGTCCGGGGTGAGGGCAGCTGGCTTTGGGCCGAAGACGGGCGCCGATACCTGGACCTTGGCGCCGGGATCGCGGTGAATGCGCTGGGGCATGCCCATCCGGCCCTGGTGCAGACCCTGACCGAACAGGCGCAGAAGCTTTGGCATGTATCAAACATCTACCGGGTCCCGGAACAAGAACGGCTGGCCGACCTTCTGGTCGAGCATAGCTTCGCCGACACCGTGTTCTTCACCAATTCGGGCACGGAAACGGCGGAACTCGCGATCAAGATGGCGCGCAAGCACCACTACGATGCGGGTCGCCCGGAACGGGTGGAGATCGTGGCCTTCGAGGGCGCCTTCCATGGCCGCTCCACCGGCGCCATCGCGGCGGCGGGGTCGGAAAAGATGGTCAAGGGCTTTGGCCCGCTGATGCCGGGCTTTGTCCACCTGAAATGGCCGAGCAACGACGCCGATCACGCGGCGATCCGCGCCGCCATCACGGACAAGACCTGCGCCGTCATCATCGAGCCGATCCAGGGCGAGGGCGGCATCCGCCCGGTCCCCGACCAGTGCCTGAAGGGCCTGCGCGACCTTTGCGACGCGACCGGCACGCTGCTGATCTTCGACGAGGTGCAATGCGGCATGGGCCGGACGGGCCGCCTCTTCGCCCATGAATGGGCCGGCGTCACCCCCGACATCATGATGGTCGCCAAGGGCATCGGCGGCGGCTTCCCCCTGGGCGCGGTCCTGGCCACCGAACGCGCGGCTTCTGGCATGACGGCGGGCACCCACGGTTCCACCTACGGCGGCAACCCCTTGGGCTGCGCCGTGGGCGCGAAGGTGACCGAGATCATCTCGGACCCGGCCTTCCTGGCCGAAGTCGCCCGCAAGGGGGCGCTGATGCGCCAGGGGCTGGAGAGCATCGTCTCCCGTCATCCGACCGTCTTCGAAGCCGTCCGGGGCGAGGGGCTGATCCTGGGTCTGAAATGCAAGCCCGCGCCCGCCGACGTGGTCAAAGCCGGCTACGAGGTTGGCATCCTGACCGTCGCCGCCGCCGACAACGTGCTGCGCCTTCTGCCTGCGCTCAACATCCCCGACGCCGACATCGCCGAGGCGCTCACCCGCCTAGACCAGGTCGCCACGACGCTTGAAGCTGCCTGAATTCATCTTTGTCCAAGTATCCCACGGGGGTCCGGGGGTGTGAAACCCCCGGCTCCACGGGTCCAAAAAGCGAAGCGACATGAACCACTTCCTCGACATCCACAAGACCGACCCGGCTGACCTCCGGGCCATGATCGACAGCGCCCAGGCGATGAAGACCGCCCGCAACGGCCGCCCCAAGGGCTCGCCCGATGACGAGCAGCCGCTCAAGGGCCACATGGTCGCGCTGATCTTCGACCATGGTGCTGTCGGGCAAGGAGATGCAGCTTGGCCATGGCGAGACCATTGCCGATACCGCGCGGGTCCTGAGCCGCTACGTCGACCTCATCATGATTCGCACCTTCGAGGAAGCGACGCTTCTGGAAATGGCCGAACATGCCACCGTCCCGGTCATCAACGGCCTCACGAACCGCACGCATCCCTGCCAGATCATGGCCGACGTGATGACCTACGAGGAACACCGCGGTCTGCGCCTCCTTCCTGCATGCCGCCGGACAGTTTGGCTTTGACTTCACCTTCACCGGGCCAGAGACGCTGGACCCCGAAGACAAGTTCGTCGCCTTCGCCCGTGAGAAGGGGTCCAAGATCACCATCCAGCGCGACCCCTTTACCGCCGTCGAAGGGGCCGACCTTGTGGTCACCGACACCTGGGTTTCCATGCACGACCCGGAATCCGCCAAGGAACGCCGCCACAACCAGCTGCGGCCCTATCAGGTGAACGAACAGCTCATGTCGCGGGCCAAGCCCGACAGCCTGTTCATGCACTGCCTGCCCGCCCACCGGAACGACGAGGCGACAAGCGCGGTGATGGACGGCCCGCATTCGGTGATCTTTGATGAGGCCGAAAACCGCCTTCACGCGCAAAAGGCCGTCATGCGCTGGTGCCTGGGGGTCTGACCCCGGGCAATCCGTCCAGGATCAACGGCGGAAGGGCCAGGCAAGCTGGCGCAGAAACTCTGGCGGGACCGGGTCTCCGGCGATTCCGGTTTCCGGCGGCCAGTCGCGCGCGGGCAAGTGGAAGGTCCCGAACAGCCGGTCGATCCAGGGGAAATGCACGGCAAAGTTCTTGTCCACCGGCACGACCGCATGGTGCCAGTGATGAAAGCGCGGCAGCACCAGAAGCTGGTTCAGGACCGGCACGTCAAAGCGGAGGTTGACGTGATTCAGCGTCGCCTGCACCGCAATGATCACCAGCCAGATGTACAGCGCCTGCTGCGAAAAGCCGATCACCAACAGGGGCGTCAGGGTCAACCCCCGGGTGACGATGATGTCCACCACATGCAGCCGCGACCCGGCCAGCCAGTCCAGCTGCCGCGAGGAATGGTGGATCGCGTGGAACGGCCAGGCCCAGCGGATGCGGTGAAACCCCCGGTGCACCCAGTACTGCGCAAGATCGGCGACCAGCATCACGCAGAAGACCTCGACGACCAGCGGCAGCCGGTCCGGGTTCAGGCCGGAAACCTGGGCGTGCACCGTCTGCGCGATCACCGTCGCGGGCAGAAGCGTGAAGAAAGTCATCAGCTCGACCGCGACATGGCTGACCAGGAAATAGATCCCGTCCGTCGTCCATCCCGGCCGGAAGATCCCCTGGTCCCGGTTGAGGGGCAGCGCACGCTCCAAAGGCACGAAGATCAGCGCCAGCAGAACCACGTTCAGCACGAACCAGTCGACGCCCACCCGGAACAGCGCATCGCCCCCGCCGACCTCGACCGCACTGCCGCCGCTCAGGACCGCCGCCATGCAAAAGAACAGACCAGCCAGGCCCAGCCGTTTCGACGGGCGCAGGATCACATTGATGGCCGAAAACAGGAACCCGGCCATGATCGCCAGCGCGAGCAGAGCGCGCATCGTCTCGACCGGATAGCGGGGGGCGGTTTCGGACAGGGTCAGCCACTGGGGATACTGGAACACCAGAACCGCAATGAAGCTGCCAGCCGACAGGAAAAGGCCGAGGAGGCCCGAATACCAGCCGGTGCCAAAGTGCTTGGGCAGCCGGTCGCCCAAGAGGTCCTCGGCCGCCCGGTCAAGCCAGGTCTTTTGCGGATCGGGCGGCTGGGACTCGGTCATCGGGCGATTGGATTTTCAGGCGGAAGCAGCGACGGTTAGCCTCATGATAGCACAGGACGATCCGCTTGGCGCCCTGACAGTTTGAGACTGCACGTCGATTTGGAGGGGATTAAGCCGTGCCGCCACTCGACGATTGTTGACCGCCCGGCTAGGGTCTGCCGAAAGGTCAAATGAGGTCCCCATGCACCGCCGTTCCGTCGCCGTCTTCGACCGTTTCCTGTCCGCGCTATCCGCCATCCTCGACAAGACCGAGGCGCATTGCGAGGCAAAGAGGATCAAGCCCGAGGTGATCCTTGCCGCCCGGCTGTTCCCCGACATGTTTCCGTTCGCCCGGCAGGTCCAGCTGACCTGCGACTTCGCCGCACGGGGCACCGCGCGGCTGGCGGGGGTGGAACCAAAGAGCTTTCCAGATACCGAGACCACTTTCGCCGAGTTGAAGGATCGCATCGCAGCGGCGCGGGGCTATATGGCCTCGTTCGATGCTGCCGATCTTTCGCCCGAACGTGTGGTACAGTTCAAGGCCGGGGGCCGTGACATGACATCGCCGGGGGACGAATTCCTGTCCTTCTATTCCCTGCCGCAGTTCTTCTTCCACCTCACCACCGCCTACGACATCCTGCGCCACAACGGCGTGGAGCTTGGCAAGCGCGACTATATGGGTGCGCCATGAGCCGGGCCGTCCTTGTCATCGACATGCAGGAAGGCATGGCCGACCGCATCCGCGCGGGCCGGGTGCCGGTGAACCCCGACGCGCCGGACCGGATGGCGGCCCTTCTGGCGGATGCCCGCGCCAAGGCCGTGCCGGTAATCCATATCCACCATGACGACGCGAGCCCGGAGTCGCCCTTTCGCAAGGGCCTTGCCAGCGCCGAGCCGATGGACTGCGCCACGCCACTGCCGGGCGAGACGGTGCTCTGGAAACATGGCTCCTCGGCCTTTGCCGGCACCGGTCTGGACGCCCACCTCAGGGGGCAAGGCATTACTGAACTGGTGGTCGCAGGGGCCGTCGCGGCGTTTTGCGTGACCTCGACCGTGCGGATGGCGTCCGACCTGGGCTACAAGGTGCTGTTGCCACAGGATGCGCTTCTTGGCTTCGATCTGCCCGCGCATGACGGGGGGCGGATCGATGCCGAAACGGTGCATCGGGTGACGCTTTCGCTTCTTGGGTCCGATTTCGCGACGCTGACGACAGTCGGTGAGCTCGCGGCTTAGGGGCAGACCTGGAAAACATGGTCGGGATCGCCCACCAGGGTCAGCATCCGGTCGCGCAGGATCAGGCTGCCGGGGCGGTCGGGATCGGCACAGGCTGCGGCAAAGCTGCCGCGCACATCGTCCGCGTATTCGATCGCGATGACCTGCTCCCGGCCATAGACCTCTGTGAAGGCAGCGCATTCGTCCCAGCGGTGGCATTCCTCGGTGACGGCAAAGGCAAATCCCGCCTCGTCCCGGCCCCGCCTGCCAAGTTCGGCGGTGTTCTTCTGCCCGGCGGGCAGGCCGAGTTCATCCGCCGCCTCGACCAGCAGGCGGGCGAAGGCCAGGGTGTCCGACAGGTCCAATGCCCCGCCTGACCGGCTGTAGCTGTCCAGATTGTCGAACTCGACCGCGTCAAACCCCGTGTCGGCACAAAGTTGCAGCTGGATCCGCAGCCGCTGCAAATTGGCCGCCCGCGCTGCGTCTGAGCCGATGTCCAGCAGATATTCGTCCGGCCAGCCCGGATCGGCCAGCGGCGCGCCGTCCGGGCCGCGCAGCAAAAGGTCGACCGGCCAGTCTTGCCCCGGCTGGGTCTGAAAGCCGTTCACGTAGCAGATGTTGTAAAGCCCCGGCGCGGGCTGGTCAGTCGCATCGCGCACCACGACCGTCACGCCGGGCGGCGGCGGATAGGCCCCACCAAGCTGATAGTCGGCCAGGGCTCCCGCAGGCAAAGGCCCCTCCGCCCGCACGGCCCCGGCGGTCAGGATCAGGACCAAAGCCTCCCGCATCATGCCGGCTGCGCCCCCGCGGGCACAGCCTTCGTGCCGTCGGCATCCGCCGCCCGCGTGGCCAGAAGTGCCACAACCACCAAAAGCAGCGACAGCCCCGCA
>JALOTD010000060.1 GCA_025458105.1 Tabrizicola sp.
GGACCCGGATGACCGGCGATTTCGGCTTCATGGAACTGTGCGAGTTTTCCTTCTCCGAGGAGATCCGGCTATGAACATGCACAACAGCGCACATGACGAGCTGCACGCCGAAGTGGCGGGCCAGTTCGACACGACCGCGATGGCGACGGAAACCACGCTGCTCAATCCGCGCTTCTACACCACCGACTTCGACGAGATGGACCGGATCGACGTGACCCCCGTCCGCAAGGAGTGGGACGTCCTGATCGCGCAGATGAAGTCGGACCCCAACAAGGGCCATTTCAAGAAGAACGCCGACTGGGACCAGATCGACTGGGACGGGATGGAGCCCGCGCTTCGGGCGGAATTCATCGACTTCCTCGTATCGTCCTGCACGGCCGAATTCTCGGGCTGTGTCCTTTACAAAGAGATGAAGCGCAGGGGCGCGAACCCGGATATCTGCGAGCTTTTCAGCTATATGTCCCGGGATGAGGCGCGCCACGCGGGCTTTATCAACGACGCGCTCCGCGAAGCGGGCGTTGCGGTGAACCTTGGCTTCCTGACCAAGGCGAAGAAGTACACCTACTTCCGCCCCAAATTCATCTACTACGCCACCTACCTGTCGGAAAAGATCGGCTACGCCCGCTACATCACCATCTACCGCCACCTTGAGGCGCACCCGGAACAGCGGTTCCACCCGATCTTCAAGTGGTTCAAGGAATGGTGCAACGACGAGTTCAGTCATGGCGAGGCCTTCGCGCTTTTGATGAAGACCGACCCGAAACTGACCCAAAGCTTCGTCAACAAGCTGTGGATCAAGTTTTTCCTGACCGCCGTCTATTCCACCATGTGGGTCCGCGACCATGCCCGGCCCGAGTTTCACAAGGCGCTTGGCGTCGATATCGAGTGGTATGACCAGGAGGTCTTCCGCAAGACCAGTACCATCAGCCGCCAGATCTTCCCGATCGAGATCGACATCGACCATCCGCGCTGGAAGCCCGCGCTCCGGCGGATGGAGCGCGCCTTTGTCGCCATGGACGCGGCAAAGCGTCAGGGCGGCGTTGGTGGCTGGCTGAAGGGCAAGGCGGCGGCCGCGCGTGCGGCCCTGGCCTTCGCGGGCCTTTACACGATCCCGGTCAAGCGTCACGCGCTGCCCGCTTCTGTGCGGCTGGAGCCGTCGTATTGACCGGTGACACCCATACCGCTGTTCCGGCAGCGGGTGGCCTTGCGGACTGGGCGCGGTCCGCAGGCCTGTGCGGCCCTCCCTTCGGGGGGGGCCGCGCATGACCAATCCCTGGGCCGCCGCTTTGGTCACGCTTTTCCTCTGGTGGTTTTCCACCGGCGCGATCCTCTGGCGCGTCCGCCATGCCGACCGGCTGGGCGGCGCGGCCCATGCGAATTCCGTCTTCATTGCCCTGCCGCTGCTTCTGGCCGGCATATGGGGCCTTGGCGTCTCCCTGGACGAGACCGACGCGACCGGCACCTACATCGCCTTCCTCTCCGCCCTTGCCGTCTGGGGCTGGATCGAACTGGCCTTCCTGTCCGGCGTCATCACTGGCCCGAACACCGCCCCCTGCCCCCCCTTCGCGCGCGGCTGGGACCGGTTCTGGCGCGCCACCCTGACCTTGATCTGGCACGAGGCGTTGCTGATCGCGGCCCTCCTGCTCCTCACCTACGCCGCCTGGAACGCCCCGAACCCCTTCGGCCTTTACACCTTCGCGCTCCTCTTCTTTGCGCGCGCCTCGGCCAAGCTGAACCTCTTCCTCGGCGTGCCGCGGATCAACGTGGAATTCCTGCCCCGCCCGTTGTCGCACCTCGCCAGCCACTTTGCCCACGCCCGGATGAACTGGCTGTTTCCGGTCTCTGTCACCGCCCTGACCTTCGCCTCCGGCTGCTGGCTGGAACGCGCGATCAGCGCGCCCACCGAGGCCGCACTGATCGGCCATATCCTTCTGGCCGTCCTGACGGCCCTCGCTCTCCTTGAACACTGGTTCATGGTCCTGCCCCTGCCCGACCAGAAACTCTGGCGCTGGATGCTGCCCGACAGCCCGGCCGCCGACACGTCCATACCTGCAAGAAAGTGACTCCCATGGATTTCGCCAGCCACTTCCAAAGCCAGCTCGACGCCCTGAAAGCCGAAGGCAACTACCGCACCTTCGCCGACCTGGAACGCCGCTGCGGCGCCTTTCCCCGCGCGAACCGCCATGGCAACAGCGTGGAGGAAGTCACCGTCTGGTGTTCCAACGACTACCTCGGCATGGGCCAGCATCCGGACGTTGTGGCCTCCATGATCGAAACCGTCCGCACCTGCGGAACCGGCGCGGGCGGCACGCGCAACATCGGCGGCAACTCGGTCCAGCACCGCCGCCTCGAGGCGGAACTGGCCAACCTGCACGGCAAGGAAGCCGCCCTGCTTTTCACCTCTGGCTACGTGTCGAACTGGGCGGCCCTGTCCACGCTTGGGGCCCGCATCCCGAACGCGGTGATCCTGTCGGACGAAAAGAACCATGCCTCGATGATCGAAGGCGTCCGCCACTCGCGCGCCGACAAGGTGATCTGGAAGCACAACGACTGGCGCGATCTGGACCGGAAACTCCACGCCGTGGGCGACCGGCCGAAGATCGTCGCCTTTGAAAGTGTCTACTCGATGGACGGCGATATCGCCCCCATCCGCGAGATCGTCGAGGTCTGCGAGGCGCACGGAGCGCTCTCCTACATCGACGAGGTCCACGCTGTCGGCATGTATGGCGACCACGGCGGGGGGGTGACAGAGCGTGAGGGCCTGGCCCACCGCATCGACGTGATCGAAGGCACGCTCGGCAAGGCTTTCGGCTGCGTCGGCGGCTATATCACCGGGACGACCGCGCTCGTGGACTTTGTGCGCAGCTTCTCGTCCGGCTTCATCTTCACCACCGCGCTGCCGCCTGCCGTGGCCGCCGCGGCGACCACTTCGATCCGCCACCTGAAAGCTTCGGGTGAGGAACGGGCCCGGCAGAAGTCGAACGTCGCAAAGGTCCGCGCCAGGCTGGACCGCGCGGGCATCCCGCATATGGCCAATGACAGCCACATCATCCCGGTGATGATCGGCGACCCGGTGAAATGCCGAATGATCAGCGACATCCTGATGGCCGACTGGGGCATCTACGTCCAGCCGATCAACTACCCCACCGTGCCGAAGGGTACCGAGCGGCTGCGCATCACGCCCGGCCCCCACCACAGCGATGCCGACATCGACCACCTGATCACGGCGTTGACCGCGCTTTGGAGCCGCTGCGCAATTTCCCACGCAGTCGCGTGAATTTGCGCAAGGCAGCCCTTGCCAAACGGCTCGTGGGCGACAGTATACACTCCGAAGAAACTCCGGGAGGATCCCTGATGAAACTGACCTTGACCGCGCTCGCCTTCGCCAGCCTTGCTGTCCCCGCCTTCGCGCAGGACATCGAAGCGGGCAAGAAGGTGTTCAACCAGTGCCAGACCTGTCATGTCGTCGCAAACGAAGCCGGCGAAGTGCTGGCGGGCAAGAACGCCAAGACCGGTCCGAACCTCTATGGCCTGCCAGGCCGAGTGATCGGCACGTACCCTGAGTTCAAGTACGGCGAATCGATCGTTGCCTTGGGCGCGACCGGCGCTGTCTGGGACGAAGCAAGCTTCGTCGAATATGTCCAAGATCCGGCCAAGTTCCTGAAAACCAAGCTTGGCGACGACGGCGCCAAGTCGAAGATGGCGTTCAAGTTGAAGAAGCCGGAAGATGCCGCCAATCTCTGGGCCTTCATCGCCTCGCTTTCGCCGGCTCCGGCAGCTGCCGATGCCGCTGCGGCCCCGGCCGAAGGCGCTGCCGAGCCCGCGCCCTCGAACTGACCCGCGCCCTGGTGCAGGAACGGGCCGCCTCCCAGTCGGGGGCGGCCCTTTTCTATTGGCCTTCGCAGGTCAGCCGCAGGGTTGCAGTCTGCACAGTCGACATCGACGCCCCGCCCGAGGCCGCGGCGCCCACGATGGCGGACAACAGCCAGTCATTCTCGGATGGCAGGGGCGTGTCGCCCATCGCCACTTTCAGCCGTCTCGCCTGCGCCCCGCCGAAAGGCGACCCGAAGAAGGGCACTGACAGGCCGCCGTTGCAGCTTATGGTCGCCTCATGCCCGTCATGGCCAGTTGTCTCCACGTCGAAGGTCAGGCCATCGGTCTTCAGCGTGACCGAGAAGCTGTCGCGTACTGGCTGCGACATGCAAACCTGGGGTTCAGGGCTGACCACGTCGAGCACCACCATCGACACTGTGTCGCCCTCGCTCGTCATGGTCCAGCGGTCGCCGCCCTGCGAGGACAGTTTCAGATCGCCGCTGTCAAAGGTGATTTCGTCCGAATAGGTGGCGCTGTCGTCGCCCAGCTTCTGGCGAAATTCGCCCACCAGCCGCAGGTCCGACACATCCATCACCCGGCGCAGCTCGGCCTTCAGGTTCGCGGCCTGAATCTTGTACATCTCGGCCTCTTCCAGGGCAAAGACGCTGGGCATGCGGCCCCAGTAGGCCTGAACTCCAAGGTTCCGGCAGATGTCGACATGCGCCTGCTCATGCGCCAGGGCGGCATCGGCAATCGCCTCGCAGGGAGACCCGTCGCGCACTCCGTCCAGGTCATCCGTGGACTGCTGGCACTGGCCCGGGATCATGCTCACATCTGGAGGACCCTTGTAGTCCTTGGGTTGCGGAAACGGCAGCTTCCAGTTGGCCGCCTTGTAGGCTTCGCGCGCGTTGGCAGATTTCTGACCGACCGAGTCACCCGCCTCGGGGCTGGCGCTGCTCGTGGCGTTCAAGGCTGCCTGTTTTGCCTCAACGCCCTTCAGATGCTCGGCCAACCGCCGCATGTAGCCCTCCATGTAGACGGCATTTTGATATTCCTGCTGCAGGCTTTCGAGGTTGCGGCAGGTGCAGGGGGGAGGGTCGGCCTGTGCGGGCGTCGTGACTGTCAGGCCCAGAAAAGCCAGGCCAAAAAGCGCTGCATGTCGCGGCATGGGAAGCCCTTTCAAGAATGCGGTCGGTTCCCGCAGAAATACCAGTGCGGGGATGCGGTCAGCCTATGGCCTTGGCCGATCAAGTCAATCCCTGCCAGGCCGGTGCGGGCGCGTGGACAAGGCTTAACAGATCCTGAATGTCCACAGGCAAGGCATTGCTTTCATTGCCATTCTTTATCTGTCCACGCGTGGACAGCCAGGGTCACCTCAGCGTCAGCCCGCCCTCGGTCTCCAGAAAGGCCACGACCTGATCGATCCCCACCCCCTGCCGGACCCGGGCCATCACGAAAGGACGCTCTCCTCGGGCCCGGCGGGTGTCGGCCTCCAGAAGCTCCAGATCGACTCCAACATGCGGGGCCAGGTCGGTCTTGTTGACGACCAGCAGATCCGACCGCGTGACCCCTGGCCCCCGCTTTCGTGGGATATCCTGCCCCGCGGCCGTGTCGATGACATAGATCGACAGATCGGCAAGTTCGGGCGAGAAGGTCGCCGCCAGATTGTCGCCCCCGCTCTCGATCAGGATCAGGTCCAGGTCGGGATGCTGCATCCGCAGATCGGCCACGGCCGCCAGGTTGATGCTGGCATCCTCCCGGATCGCCGTGTGCGGGCACCCCCCCGTCTCCACCCCCCGGATCCGGTCCAGCGGCAGGACCTGCGCCCGCATGAGGTACTCGGCATCCTCGCGGGTGTAGATGTCGTTCGTGATGACCGCCATCGAGCAGCGCCCCGCCAACGCCCGGCACAGCGCCTCGGTCAGGCTGGTCTTGCCCACCCCCACCGGCCCGCCGATCCCCACCTTGAGTGGCCCGTTCGTCATGTCTTGAATAACCTCACATCCATCGTCTCGTGCCGCATCGCCGCCAATTCTGCCGCCAGCGCTGCTGTTCCGATCTCGTCGACGTTCGCCGTCGCCGCATAAGCTGCAACCTCGGTGATAACCTGATGAAGAGATGCCAGCACCCCCTGCCCGTCGGTCTGGCCCAAAGGGGCAAATCGGGTCGCGCAGGCCACTAGGTTTGTCGCGAAGCCGTGCAGGAACACCGCAACCACCTCTTCAACAGCCAGGTCCAGTCCCCGCGATGCCTCACCCACCGCAACGGGCAGGCAGCGCGGCGCGAGGTTCCGCCCTGTCAACGCCGAGACCGTTCGAGCAAAGGCCGCACCCTGCTCTGCCGTTTCGGCCAAGCGCTCTTTCGTCCCCGCCAGCGCGCGGGCGACGCTATCCATCTCGCCCGCATCCCGGCCCCGCAGAACCGAAGCCAGCAGCACCGCGTCCGCCCGCCCCGCCCCGTGACGCAAGACGCCCGCGATCCAGGCACCGATCCGAGCCGCAGACCTGTTGCCCTCGGCGATCACCGCTTCAAGCCCATGCGAATAGGCGAAGCCCCCGGTCGGAAAAGCGGGGGACAGCCACTGGACGAGGGTGAGAAGATCAGTGCGCATGACCCATCGTGCGACCCATGCCATAGGCCCCGCCCTCGGGCGTAAAGGGTTCCCGGGCTTCGGTCACCGTCGCCCCCAGACCGCGCAGCATGTCGGCCAGCACATGATCGGCACGGATCACCAGGCGGTCGGCCTCGATCTGGCAAGGCGTGTGGCGGTTGCCGATGTGCCAGGCCAGGCGCACAAGGTCACCGCGAATGACCAGTACGGGTTCCTCGGCCGCGGCGATCTCGACCAGACGGCCGTCCGACAGTTCGAACGCATCACCCGCCAGAAGGTTCGTCGTCTCGGGGAGATCAACCAGAAAGCTTTCGCCCGAGGCCATGACAAGCCGCTTCCGGCGCAGAAAACGCTCATCATAGCCCAGGACAACGCGGCCGGTGGCCAGACGTGGCCAGTGGCCAGAGCGATGCAGGGATTGGGCGGTCGGCAGCATGTGTCAGCCTTTAGCGATTCTTTCAGATTTTGAGTCGATGGTAGTCTCAAGGAACAAAGGAGGATCAAGATGACCACTCCACGGCTTGCACTCGCTGACGAACTTGCAGAAATCCGGGCCGAGATTGCCCGCCTGAAGGCAAGGGAAACCGCCTTGGCCTCGATCGAATACCGGTTTCCGACCGTGCCGGTGTTCCGACGCGGCTGGCCTATGCAACGGGCCGCGCGCGGACAGGAACAGATTGCCCACGCGCACGCCTGACGCGTCAGTACAGGAAGTAACGCTGTGCAAGCGGCAACTCCCGAGCGGGTTCGCAGGTGAGGAGAACACCATCGGCCCGCACTTCGTAGGTCTCGGGGTCCACTTCGATGGTCGGCGTGGCTGAGTTCAGCTTCATGTCGCGTTTACCAATCCCGCGCGTGTTTCGGACCTCAAGGGTTTCCTTCGCCAGACCATAGGTTGACCGGACATCGGCCTCTTGCGCGGCCTGGCTGACGAAGGTCACCGCGTTGCGGGTGAGGCTGCCACCAAAGGCCCCGAACATGGGGCGCGTGTGCACCGGCTGCGGAGTGGGGATGGACGCGTTCGGGTCGCCCATCTGCGCAACGACGATGCAGCCGCCGATCAGCACCATCTCGGGCTTCGCGCCAAAGAAAGCGGGGGACCACAGGACCAGATCCGCGCGCTTGCCTTCTTCGATGCTGCCGATGTGCTGCGAAAGCCCGTGCGCGATGGCGGGGTTGATCGTGTACTTGGCCACATAGCGCTTGACGCGCAGGTTGTCGTTGTCGCCCTGCTCGCCCTCCAGCCGCCCGCGCTGGACCTTCATCTTGTGCGCGGTCTGCCAGGTGCGGGTGATGACCTCGCCCACACGCCCCATCGCCTGGCTGTCCGAGGAGATGACCGAGAAGGCGCCAAGGTCGTGCAGGATATCTTCGGCAGCGATGGTTTCACGTCGGATGCGGCTTTCGGCAAAGGCCACATCCTCGGGCACGCGGCGGTCAAGGTGGTGGCAAACCATCAGCATGTCGAGATGTTCCTCGATCGTGTTGACGGTGTAGGGCATCGTCGGGTTGGTCGAGGACGGCAGGATGTTCTGGCTGCCCACGACCTTGATGATGTCGGGCGCATGCCCCCCACCCGCGCCTTCGGTGTGGAAGGCGTGGATCGTGCGGCCGGCGATGGCTTTCAGCGTGTTCTCGACAAACCCGCTTTCGTTCAGCGTGTCGGTGTGGATCATCACCTGCACGTCCATCGCATCGGCCACGGTCAGGCAGCAGTCGATGGCGCCTGGGGTGGTGCCCCAATCCTCGTGCAGCTTCATCGCACAAGCGCCCGCCCGCACCTGTTCCTCAAGCGCGGCAGGAAGGCTGGCGTTGCCCTTGCCCGCAAAGGCCAGGTTCATCGGGAAGGCATCCGCCGCCTGCAGCATCCGCATCAGGTGCCAGGGGCCCGGGGTGCAGGTGGTGGCGAGCGTCCCATGTGCGGGACCGGTGCCGCCACCGAGCATTGTGGTGATGCCGGAGTGCAGCGCATCGTCAATCTGCTGCGGCGCGATAAAGTGGATGTGGGCGTCCATCCCGCCCGCCGTCAGGATGCGCCCTTCGCCCGCGATGATCTCGGTGCCGGGTCCGATGATCACGTCCACCCCTGGCTGAGTATCCGGGTTCCCGGCTTTACCGATCTTCGCGATCCGCCCGTCGCGCAGGCCCACGTCAGCCTTGATGATCCCGGTCCAGTCGACGATCAGCGCGTTGGTGATGACCGTGTCCATTGCGCCTTGGGCGCGGGTCAGCTGCGACTGCCCCATCCCGTCGCGGATCACCTTGCCGCCGCCGAACTTGACCTCTTCGCCATAGCGAAGGGCATTCGCACTGGCCGACGATCGTTCCGCGATCAGGTCCCGCTCGACCTCGACGATCAGCTCGGTATCGCCGAGGCGGACCTTGTCGCCCGCCGTGGGGCCATACATGTCGGCATAGGTTCGGCGCGAGATCGTGGCAGGCATGGCACCCTCAGGACTGGCCCGGGCCGCGACGGGCCAGGCGTTTGACATTGGCAGAGGTCTTGCGGCGGATCGGCTTCAGCGCGGCCTCGGCCACCCGAAGCGGCGATTTTCCGGTCATCATCGCGCGTGACGAGGCCATGGCGGCCTCACCCAGCGCCGAGACCTTTTCCGAGGACATGCGCTTGGTCTCGGATGGCAGAACGCGCCAGAGGCCCAGCATCCCCATCATGCGCATGGCGATGACCATCTGTGCCTCGGCCAGCATCAGGCTGGTCTGGATCGACAGGCGAACGAGGTCCGGGGGTGAAATGAGCATGGGGCAAACCTTTCTTACGCCCGGAACCGGTCATCGACCGGAACCGACAGCGCAGTGGCGAGGGCATTGGTCTGCGCGGCCATGGCTATGACCAAAAGAAGCTCGCCATGTTGGGCGGGCGTCATTCCCTTGGCCTTCGCGGCCGCCGTGTGGGAGTGGACGCAGTAATCGCAACCGTTCGCGGTTGATACGGCTACGTAGATAAGCTCCTTTACCAGTGGATCAAGCGCACCGGGGGACATCACTGCCTGCACCCTCTCCCAGGTTGCGCGAAGAAGCGCCGGGTCATGCGCGAGTGCCCGCCAGAAGTTGTTTATGTAATCGGTCTGCCGCTTGGCGCGGATATCGTCGAAGACAGCGAGGGCGTCCGCCCCCGCCTCCTCGTCGCTCAAGAGGCGAACAGTCGCCATCAGACCACCGCCATCACGCGGGCCGGGCCGCCGGTGCCGGTCTTGTGCTTTGGCGCGCCGATGAAGACGGTGGCTCCGGTCGCGGGCAACTGGTCGAGGTTGGCCATGTTCTCGATCCCGAAGCGGCCACCCGGCAGCCAGCTGAAATGCACGGCGAAATCGGCGGAGTTGCCGGGGTCTAGCGAGAGCGTATCCACCCCGATGCAGGCCACGTCCATCCCCGCCAGCATGTCGGTCGCGGCCTTGGAGAAGCCGGGGAAGGCGAACTTGCCGTCCGGGGTGTTGCGGAATTCAGGGGTAGCGACCTTGGCGGCCCAGCCGGAATGCAGCGCGACGCAGGACCCCGCCGGGATGTCGCCATTGGCGCTGACCCAGGCCTCGATATCGGCAGGTTCGACCATGGCATTGGCGTCCTCTGCGGCCTTGGCTGTGAGGTCAATCACACAGAGCGGGCAGACCAGTTTCTCGGGCGGAAGGTCGGCGACCGAGGTGCCATCTTCGGTAAAGTGGAGCGGCGCGTCGATATGGGTGCCGGTGTGTTCGTAGATCGTCAGTTTCCAGAGCTGGTAGCCGGAATCGGCGAACTTTACGGCGGGTTCGTAGAGGATGCCGGGATTGCCGTCGAAGGTCGGGAAGGCCCCGTCATAGGCATGGGTCAGGTCGACGACGCGGCCCGAGGCCTGGGCGAGTGCGGGTTTGGCAGTGGTCAGACCGCTTGCCATCAGGGCGGCGGTCGTCGCGGCCGCGCCGGTAAAGAGCGAACGGCGCGAGAGCATGGAGGATTTGATGCTTTCGATCAGGCAGGCGTCACACATTGGTCAGTCTCCCCAGTTGAAGGTGTGACCAGCGTCCTCCTGCCCTGCCCCGCGCGTCAAGAGTCATCCAAGCGGCCCCATGACCTTCTGGTTGAACCCATAGACGACGCGACCGCCCGAAAGCGGCACAAGACGCACCTCGCGGGTCTGGCCGGGCTCGAACCGGACAGCGGTGCCGGCGGGGATGTCGAGCCGCTTGCCATGTGCGGCGTCGCGATCAAAGCTGAGCCCCGGGTTCGTCTCGGCGAAATGGTAGTGGCTGCCCACCTGCACTGGCCGGTCGCCGGTGTTGGCAACCGTCAGCACAGTGACCTCGGCGCCTTCGTTGAGGGTCAGGTCGCCCGGGGCGGGGATGATCTCACCGGGGATCATTTGCGCCGCCGGAGGTAGGCATAGACCGCGCCGCCGCCGATGGCCGAGCCGATGGCAGCAGCAGCAAGCCAGCCGAACTCGATGCCGTGGGGGTGGTGGTGCAGGCCTTCATGGGCCAGCGCGGGCGTGGCGAGGAGCGGCAGCGACAGGAAGAGAAGGCGGGACATGGGGGCCTCTAGCGGATTGGGTGGTGGACGGTGACAAGCTTGGTGCCGTCCGGGAAAGTCGCCTCGACCTGGACGGAGTGGATCATTGACGCGATACCGTCCATACACTGGTCGGCCGTGATGACATGGGCGCCGGCCTCCATCAGGTCCGCGACGCTGCGCCCGTCGCGGGCGCCTTCCACGACGAAATCGGTGATCAGTGCGACGGCTTCGGGGTGGTTCAGCTTGACGCCGCGTTGCAAGCGCCCGCGGGCGACCATGGCGGCGAGACTTACCAGAAGCTTGTCCTTTTCGCGGGGGGTCAGGTTCATCTTTTCCCTACAGTTGCCAGACGCGCGGCAGGGGCTGGCCCCGGCGCAAGATGTATAGAAGGCGAGCGATCTGTCGGCGGAGCGGCCAGCCGTCGGCCGCCAACAGGCGGATCGTGGTGCGGCCCGCAAAGGCGCTCACCCCACCCGCCACGCCTGGTTCATTTAGCGCGGCACGCAGCGGACTGATCGGATGTTCCTCGGTGACCACCAGGCTTGCGAAGGCGCGAGCAGCGTTCAGCGTGGCGGTGCCGTCCAACGATGAGGCATCCAGCGCCAGCGGGTCCATCCAGAAGAGAGTGCCGTCGCGGCGGATTTCGCGGTGGTCGCGGAAGCGAACCTCTTGCACGGTCTCCCCCATCGCGGCTCGGCCCAGCACCACAGCTTCTAGCGCCAGGCAGCCCGCTCCCGGGGCAAGGTCAATCAACGTGCGACGGTCGAGCGCGGCGCGGTCGAACAGGATCGTCTCTTGCGGCAGCCAGTCCAGCCAGCCGCCGTGACCGACCTCCAGGCGCACGTCCATGCGGGCGGGCGCCCCGGTCGCGCGGTAGGCCCGTTCGGCTGTCTGGGTAGTAGCGACCGCCTTGCCCTGCAGCTTCAGCCAAAAGCGCAGATGATCACCCGAGGTAAGTCCCCCAGAGGTGTTCAAGAAGACGACCTCGCGCCCCTTATGCCCGCCCGGCAGGATCGCCTTGGCGCTGCCTTCCGTCCGCAGGCGTTCCAAGCGGTCCGAACCAAGCGTGACCAGCGCCTCGCCCTTGGCGCGCTGCATGGTGATTACGGGCTGATGTGCGGTCATCCTGTCCCCCTTGGCGGAGACTTTCGGACGGGCGGGCCGAGGAAGACAACGGCAAGGCCGGGCAGTGCAGCGCAGTGGCCGGACACGTCGCGCGCGACGCCTGATCGTTGTGCAGGGCGACTAATTCTTAGGCAAATGGCAAAGTCAGCCCGCGATCAAGGCCTGGACCCTAGCCACCCCCGCCGACACCAGCCCTGCATCGCCCCGCGCCTCGACGTTCAGGCGCAAAAGCGGCTCGGTATTAGAGGCACGCAAGTTCAGCCGCCAATCTCCGAAATCTAGACTGAGGCCATCCGTCCAATCCTCGGACCGAGCCCGCGGGCCAAGCGCGCAGTGGACACGGGCTACCATCGCGGCAGTGTCCGGGACCGTGAAGTTGATCTCGCCCGACGAGGGATAGTCGCGGCGCAAGGCTCTGGCCATCTCGGACAGACTTTGCCCGCTGCGACCGATCAGACCTGCGACCAATAGCCAGGGAATCATGCCACTGTCGCAAGCCATGAAAGCGCGGAAATAGTGATGCGCCGACATCTCGCCACCGTAGACCGCACCTTCGCGTCGCATCGCGGCCTTGAGGAAGACATGGCCTGTGGGCGCCAGGACCGACCGGCCCCCGGCCTGGGCAATGCTGTCCTGCACGGCCCAGATGACGCGGGGGTCGTGGACAATCGCGGCGCCGGGATGCTGGGCCAGCTGTGCCTGGGCCAAAAGCGCCACGACATGTTCGCCATCCAGGAATGCTCCCTGGCCGTCGAACAGGAAGCAGCGGTCAAAGTCACCGTCGAAGGCCACGCCCATGTCTACTCCGGCAGAACGGACGGCGGTTTCGGTCTGCGGACGGTTTTCGGGCAAAAGCGGGTTCGGAATGCCATTCGGAAAACTTCCGTCGGGGTCGTGATGCAAGCGGATGAGGTCGAGACCACTCCCCCGGATCGCCAGCCCGTCAGCCAGCGCATCAAGGGTCGGCCCCGCCGCGCCGTTGCCCGAATTGACCAGCACGCGCAGCGGGCCCACCGGGCCGACCAACCGGGCAATATGGTCAACGTAGGCTGCGCGCGTGGCACTCGCATCAACTCGCGCACCGCCGGGTTTGCGGTCGAGGTCGCCGTGCGTCAGCGCCTTAATTTGCGCGAAATCGGCATCGGACAGGGGCACGGCACCGGGTCCCACCAGCTTCATCCCGTTGTAATCCGCCGGGTTATGCGAGGCGGTCACCATGATCCCGCCGCCCGCGCCAAGATGCGCGGTGGCGAAATACATCTCTTCAGTCCCTGCGAGGCCCAGGTCCAGAACGCGGACACCTTGCGCCATCAGCCCTTGCGCAACAGCCTTGGCCAGGGCGGGAGAACTGTCGCGACTGTCGCGCGCAAGCACGACCGTATCCGCCCCCGAGACCGCGGCGAAACCTTGGGCGATACGGTGGGCGATCCCCTCGTCAAGGTCGATCCCCAGTCTGCCGCGGATGTCATAGCGCTTGAACGGGCTCATTGCAGCAGCGGATCATCCCCGCGCGCCGTAGTAAAGCCCCACGACATGTTCCGCCTCGGCAAAGAACAGCCAGCGGGCGGCGAGGGCTCCAGCGAAGTGCAGGGCGGCGGCAAGGGCGATGCTGTAAACCCCGAGCGGAACAAGGAGGATCAGGGCGGGCGCAACCGAGGCCAACGCCAGCGCGATCTTCCGCAGCTTGGCGGCATGCTTGCGGCCGACGACAAAGATCATCTCGCGCTTCAGGTAGTTCCCTGCCGTATGCGCGGGATCAAGGACAGCAGGCACGCCCAGCCGGTCAAGGCCCGTGGCCGTGCCCATGGTCTGGCCTGCCTTGGCAAAGGCTGTGTCGCCGACCCGCCAAACCGCCACAAGCACCGCGCCCACGGCCAACAAGAGAACGGGTGCCCAACTCCGGCCAGAAAGCATCGCTCCCCCGGCAAGCGCGAAGGTCAGGAACATCACCGGGGTCAGCCAGTGGTGCCAGCGCGGCACGGCCTTGATCTGCGTGTAGATCATCGCGGTGGTGAAGACGGTCGCGGGCCAGGCCGAGGCCGAAGATGTCGGAGAGGGCGACGGGCGCCAGGATCAGCAGAGTGGCGACAGAGGCCCAGGCTTCTCGGGACAGCCAGCTGGTGCGCCATTGGGTAAAGGCCTTCAGCGCGTTCTTCGGGTTGCCAAGGTGGAAGGTCGAGGCCAAAAGGCCCGCCACTGCCAGACCGTAGCCGAGGCCCCAAAGGAAGAAGGCCGCCCAGCCCGACGGCGTCAGCGCCCCCCAACCAAGGAATGCCAAGAAGCCGAAACCAAGGCCCGAGAGGGTGGAAAACAGGATGACCGACGGCGCGGGATGCATCAGATCTTCCCCAGCATCCGGTCCAGCCAACCGGCAATCCCGCTGGCCTTGATGTCGAGGAGCGGCGCGAGCGGGCTGGCCTCGCCCGGCCCCTTCTTGCGCGGCGGGAGGTATTTGTTGGTGGGCTTCGTGCCCATGTCGGGCATCAGCTCATACCCGCCACGCTGCGCGACCAGCTGCGACACCTTGCTTTGCGGGTCTGCCAGATCCCCGAAATGGCGGGCGTTCGTCGGGCAGGTGCGGACGCAGGCGGGTTCGCGGTCCTCCTCGGGCAGGGTCTCGTTGTAGATCCGGTCGACGCAGAGTGTGCATTTCTTCATCACGCCCTGGGCCGCGTCCATCTCTCGCGCGCCGTAAGGGCAGGCCCAGGCGCAAAGGCCGCAACCGATGCAGGCGTCCTCGTTCACCAGGACGATCCCGTCCTCGGCCCGCTTGTAGCTGGCCCCCGTCGGGCAGACGGTGACGCAAGGAGCGTTGTCGCAATGGAGGCAGGAGCGCGGGAAGGTCACGACCTGGGCGGGCGCGTCGGGGATAGCGACTTGGTAGGAATGCACGCGGTTGAGGAAAGTGCCCGAGGGGTCGGCGCCGTAGGGGTCCTGGTCGCTCAGGCCGATGCCGCCGTCGTTCCAGCCCCTGCAGGCGGTGACGCAGGCCTGGCAACCGACGCAGGTGTCAAGGTCGATCACCAGGCCGAGTCTCTTTTCCGTGCTCTGCGGCAGCGCGGTCATCGCTCCGCCTCCCCGCCGGGGACCAAAAGTTTTCGAAAACTTTTGGCAAAATTCTTCGAAGAATTTTGGCCCCGGCCTCCTCCGGCGCGCGGGGGATCGGGGAGGCGGTCGAACATCGGCTCTACCGTTCCCCTCGGGTGGTCTTCGGCGGCGACCCGCTCCACCCGAACCCGTTGATCGAACCAGGCAGCCTGCCCGGTGATGGGGTCCGAGTTCGACAGCCGCACCCCGTCGCGGTCGGGCAGCAGTTCCGAGATCAGGTGATTGAGCAGGAACCCCGTCGTCGCCTCGGGCGCGTCCGCGTCCAAAGCCCAGCCCCCCTTGCGCTTGCCGATGGCGTTCCAGGTCCAGACGGTGTTCTCGTTCAGCGCGGCCATGTGGGCCACCGGCACCACGATGGTCCCCGCCCGGCTGGAGACCCGCGCCCAGTCGCCCTCGTGGAATCTCTGCGCCTCCCAGATTTTCGTAGGCAAATACAGGTAGTTGTGCCCCTTGATCTGCCGCAGCCAGGCATTCTGGCTGCCCCAGGAGTGGTACATGTCCATCGGCCTTTGCGTCAGCGCGTGGACCGGGTAGCCAAAGGCCGCGTCCTCGTCGCCGAAGGGCGCGTACCAGATCGGCAGCGGGTGCATCGCCTGCCTCAAGCGCGCGCGCAGGTGGTCGGGCGGCTGGCGGGGCCCGTAGCCCTCGGCGGCCAGCTGGAAGCGGCGCATCGGTTCGGACCAGATGTTGAAGAGGTAGGGCTGCGGCGTCTCATAAAGGCCAAGGCGCACCGCCCAGTCCTGGTAGGCCGCGTTCCAGGGTTTGTAGAAGGCGGCCTGCTCGGGGACATGGGCCTGGTAGAAGGCGCCGTTCTGGATGTAGCGGTTGAGCTGATCGGGGTTCGGGGCGCCCCGCCCCTCGGCCTCGCCATTCCCCCGGAAGCCCATCAGCGGCCCCACACCCGGCCGGCGCTGATGGTTGGCGATATAGTCGGCATAGTCCTTGAACTTCGCAGTCCCGTCCTCGTTGACCATGCCCGGGAGGCCGAGCCTTGCCCCAAGCTCGAGCAGAACCGACTGGAAGCAGCGGACGTCTCGGTCGGGTTCGATGACCGGCCAGCGGATCGCGTCGCCCGCCGCGTCGGGCTCAGAGATCGGGCGGTCGAGCAGACTGATGCAGTCGTGGCGTTCGAGGTAGGTCGTGTCGGGCAGGATCAGGTCGGCATAGGCCACCATCTCGGACGCATAGGCGTCGGAATAGATGATCCGGGGGATCACATACTCGCCGTCACGCTCCTCCGTCAGCATCTCCATCACGCGGGCAGAGTTCATCGAGGAGTTCCACGACATGTTCGCCATGTAGAGGAACAGCGTGTCGATCTTGTACGGGTCCCCGGCATGGGCGTTGGGGATGACCATGTGCATCATCCCGTGGGCCGAGAACGGGTTTTCCCAGCTGAACCCCTTGTCGATGCGCGCCGGTTGGCCGTCGGGCAGAAGGCACAGGTCGTCAGGCGAGCGGACATAGCCCAGATGCGGGCCGGTCAGGGGCTTGCCGGGCGTGGTGACGAAGTGCGGCGTCGGGTGCGCCTCGATGGGTTTCGGATAGGGCGGTTTCAGCCGGTAGCCACCTGGGGTTTCCAAGGACCCGAGCAGGATTTGCAGCAAGTGCAGCGCCCGGGCGGTCTGGAAGCCGTTGGAATGGGCCGAAATTCCGCGCATGGCATGGAAACTGACCGGGCGGCCAGGCATGTCCTTGTGCTCATTGCCGCGGAAGTCGGTCCAGGGACGGTCAAGCGAGATCGCCTGGTTGAAGGCCACGTCGACCAGTTCGGCGGCCAGCTGTCGGATGCGGATCGCGGTCACTCCGCAGCGCGACGCCACGGCCTCGGGCGCATAATCGGGCTTCAGGTATTCCTCGACCATGTGCCGAAAGACGGTGCGGTTGCCCTGCCATTCCGCGCCGAGGTCGGGCTGTACGTCTTTTCCGTCCCAGGGCGCGGGGTGGCCAGTGCGGCGGTCGATGACGAAGGGCTGGCTTTCGGCGTTTCGGACGAAGAGGCCCTTTTCCGGTCCGTCGGCCTCGCTCACCAGCAAAGGCGCGTTGGTCCATAGCGCGAGGTAGTCGAGGTCGATCTTCCCGGCCTCCAGGAGGCAATGGATCAGCGACAGGATCAGAAGGCCATCGGTCCCTGGCGTGATCCCGATCCAGTCATCGGCCACAGCCGAATAGCCGGTCCTGACCGGGTTCACGGAAATCACCCGCGCACCCCGGGCTTTCAACTTGCCGAGGCCGATCTTGATCGGGTTGGAGTCATGGTCCTCCGCCACCCCGAACATGACGAACAGCTTCGTCCGCTCCCAATCCGGCTGGCCGAACTCCCAGAAGGCCCCGCCGATGGTGTAGATCCCGCCCGCAGCCATGTTCACCGAACAGAAACCGCCATGCGCGGCATAGTTCGGCGTCCCGAAGTTCTGCGCCCACCAGCCGGTGAGGCTTTGGCTCTGGTCGCGGCCGGTGAAGAACGCCAGCTTCTCCGGCGCGGTCTCGCGCAAGGGCTTCATCCAGGCGACGGCAGTCGACAGCGCCTCTTCCCAGGTGATCTCCTCGAAGGCCCCCGATCCTCGGGGTCCTACTCGTCGCAAGGGCGCTTTCAAACGGGACGGCGCGGTGATCTGCATGATCCCGCTCGCCCCCTTGGCACAAAGGACGCCCTTGTTGATCGGGTGCTCCCGGTTGCCCTCGATATAGGCCACGCGGCCGGACTTCAGATGCACGTTGATCCCGCAGCGGCAGGCGCACATGTAGCAGGTGGTCTGGCGGACCTCGTCCCCGACATCGCGCTGCGTCTCGACCCTCGGCTGGTTCACGCGCCCTCCCCGGCCCTTACAGCCCGCGCTTCAAGGGCAATCTGGCGTTCCTCATCCGCCGGAACTATCCAGATCGCGACACGGCTTGTCGCATCATGTAGCACGCTTTCGTTCCGGGTGTTCGCCTCTTCGTTGGAATACACTCCCAAATGCGACAGTCCAGATAGAATTTCCTTCCGCATCCAGGGATCATTCTCGCCGATGCCACCGGTGAAGACCACAGCGTCAAGGCCGCCCATCGCGGCGACCATCGAACCGGAGTGACGCACGGCCCAATAGGCGAAATGCCGCAGCGCGAACTGCGCCTCCGGCGTCCCCACCGCATGCAGCGCGCGGACGTCGCTCATCCCGCTAAGGCCCAGAAGCCCGCTCTCGCGGTTCGGGATGCGTCCCGCCTTTACGATCCCGTGCAATTCCGCAAGCCGCAGCACGGCATTGCCGTCGATGGCGCCCGAACGGGTCCCCATCGTCAGCCCGTCGAGTGGCGAATACCCCATAGTCGTCGCAACCGAACGACCGTTCACAATCGCCGCCAGCGAACAGCCATTGCCCAGATGACAGGCCAGAAGGCGCTCCGGGAGGTTCCCCTCTGCCCTCAGAACCCGCACCAGCGCCGCATAGCTTATCCCGTGAAAGCCATATCGGCGGAGGCCCCGTGCGCGCTCGGCCTGCGGCAGGGCATAGGTTGTGGCAACCGTTGGGTTCGACGAGTGAAAGGCTGTGTCGAAGGCCGCATACTGCGGCAGGTTCGGAGCAAGGCTTGCAACCGCTTGAATCCCAACCAGATTGGCTGGGTTGTGCAGGGGTTCAAGCGGCACGCAAGCCTCGATCTGCTTAACGACCGAAGGCGACACGCGGCAGGTCGCGGTCAGCCCTTCCCCGCCATGCACCACCCGATGTGCTGCTGCAGTCAGCCTGTCAACCGAGACTCCGGCCTGCGTCAGCACCTCGGCCATCGCGGCCTTGTGCCCATCCGGACCGATCTCGCCAACGCTGGCCTTTGCGGCCTCCTGTTCGCCTTCGAAGACCTTCAGCTTCAGCGAAGACGAACCAGCGTTCACAATCAGCCACATCAGATCAACGCCTTTCCCAGCCCCAGCGCTGCAAGTCCAGCGAGCAAAACGATGGCAAAGCGCCGGAATTCCTGCGAGTCGGTGCCGAAGAAATGCCGTCCCCCCAGCCAGTTGCCAAGAAGCGTGACCGGCAGCGCGATCAAGGCGGCCCAGAGCGTGTCCCAAGTCACCAGCCCCGCCAGCCAGTAAAGCGGTGCCGAATAGAGGTCGAGGAGCGGAAAGTAGGCGATCAGCGTGGCCCGAAAGACGCTGGCTGACATCGGCTGCGCGGCGAAGAAAGCCGCCACCGGCAGGCCCCCCATGCCGGGCGCATTGGCAAGGCCCGAGATCACCCCGGCCACCCCGTTCGGCGCGCCCCGGACTTCGGCAGAAAGCCTCCAGCCTGCCAGAAGGACGACGCACATCAACAGCACATAGCCCGAAACCACCGCCCGCGCGGTGTCCTCGCTGACCCCGGTCAGGATCCACAGCCCCAGAGGCAACCCGATGGCCGCGCCGCCAAGGAGCCAACCGACGCGCCGCCAGTCCACGTCCGGCCCAGCGCCCCTGGCGTGTTGCAGGGACATTACCGTTTCCAGAATGACGACAACGGCGACGAAGTTCAATGGATTGGTCACAAGACTGGAGGCCGCGATCAACAGGGCCGAGAAGCCAAAGCCCGAATAGCCCCGCACAAAGCCTGCGACGAGGCAGGCCACGGCGAGCCAGGTCAGCGCGCCGGGGCCAAGGTCGAAAGGCATCAGACGACCTGGGGCCGCATGTCGGCCTTGGAGATCCCCGCGACCTCGACCGGCTTCTTCATCGCGTCGCGGCGGAAGGGCTCGCCCAGTTCCTGGTTGATCAGCGCCTCGATCAGCGTGGTCTTGCCGTGGTGCATCTGGTCGTCGATGGCCTTGGCGATCCCGGCGTAGGAGACATCGGTGTCGAGTTCGGTGCCAACGAAGTTGTCGTCATACCAGAGGGTGGAGTTCCGCTTTTCGGCCCCCCACTGGTAGTTGCGGAAGACGACCATCGTGATCGCGGGCCATTCCTTGCGGCCGATGGCGGTGAGTTCGGTGACCGCGATGCCGAAGGCCCCGTCCCCGGCGAAACCCACGACGGGGGTGTCCGGGCAACCGATCTTGGCGCCGATGATCGAGGGCAGGCCATATCCGCACGGCCCGAACAGGCCCGGGGCGAGGTACTTCCGCCCCGCCTCGAAGGACGGATAGGCATTGCCGATGGCGCAGTTGTTGCCGATGTCGGAGGAGATGATCGCCTCTTTCGGCAGCGCCGCCTGGATCGCGCGCCAGGCCATGCGCGGCGACATCCACTCGGGCTTCGCCGCCCGGGCGCGTTCGTTCCAGGTGGTGCCGGGATCGTCCTGTTCGTGATCCATCGAGGACAGTTCCTGCGCCCAGGCCGATTTCTTCTGCGCGATCAACGCCTTGCGCTCGACCCGCCCCGCATCGCCAGCGGTCTTCGACAGCCGCGCGAGGATCCCTTCGGCCACCTTCTTTGCATCGCCGACGATGCCCACCGTCACCGGCTTCGTCAGGCCGATCCGGTTGGGGTTGATGTCAACCTGGATCACCTTGGCCCCCTTCGGCCAGTAGTCGATGCCATACCCCGGCAGCGTCGAGAACGGGTTGAGCCGCGTCCCCAAGGCCAGCACAACGTCGGCTTGCGCGATCAGCTCCATCCCGGCCTTGGACCCGTTGTAGCCCAAGGGCCCCGCGAACAGCGGATGGCTTCCGGGGAAGGCGTCGTTGTGCTGGTAGCCGACGCAGACCGGGGCGGTCAGCCGTTCCGCCAGCGCCATCGAGGCCGGGATCGCCCCCCCGATCACCACGCCCGCGCCGTTCAGGATTACCGGGAACTTGGCAGACGAGAGCAACTGTGCGGCTTGAGCGATGGCCTCCTCACCGCCTGAAGGCCGCTCGAACTCCACCACCGCCGGCAGGGGCACGTCGATCACTTGCGTGAAGTAGTCCCGCGGCATGTTGATCTGCGCCGGGGCCGATTGGCGTTTCGCCTGCAGGATGACGCGGTTCAAGACCTCGGCCACGCGGGAAGGGTCGCGGACCTCCTCCTGGTAGCAGACCATGTCCTTGAAGAGCGCCATCTGCTCGACTTCCTGGAAGCCGCCCATACCGATGGTCTTGTTGGCGGCCTGCGGTGTCACCAGGAGCAGGGGCGTGTGGTTCCAGTAGGCCGTCTTCACGGCGGTCACGAAGTTGGTGATCCCCGGCCCGTTCTGGGCGATCATCATTGACATCTTGCCGGAGGCGCGGGTGAACCCGTCTGCCATCATTCCGCCCGAGCCTTCGTGCGCGCAGTCCCAGAAGGTGATGCCAGCCTTGGGGAAGAGGTCCGAGATCGGCATGAAGGCGGACCCGATGATCCCGAAAGCGTGTTCGATGCCGTGCATCTGCAGGACTTTCACGAAGGCTTCTTCGGTGGTCATCTTCATTGGGCGTCTCCTTGGCTTTGCGCGGCACATTAGCGCCGCGATGAGTCCAACCTTAGGGCCAGTTCTGTCGGCCCGCTATGGCCAGTAGCAGCTCCTCGTGCGCCTTCTGCTTCTCGTCGCAGGCCAGGCGTGACGAAGTCATCGACGAGCCACCGCCTTCGCAATGCGCGCCACGCCCTCGGGGATGCGCTGCGGTGCGATGGAGGAATAGGCGAGGCGGTAGAAGTTTTGGGGTCCGTCCCCGGCAAAGAAGGCGCGGCCCGGTTCTATGAGGACGCCCTCGCCGCGCAAGGCCAGGGCCAGGTGTTCGGTGTCCACGCCCTCTGGTGCGCGCATCCAGAAGCTTGATCCGCCGAAGCCGCCCTGCCCTGCCACGGTCAGACCCTCGGCCACGATAGCCTCGGCCATCAGCTGACGGCGGCGGCGGTAGGCGTTCTTCATCCGGTTGACCAGCGCGTCGTAGTGCCCGAGGCCCAGGAAATAGGCCATCGTCCGCTGGATATGGCCGGGCGGGTGCTTCAGCATCAGGCCGCGCAGGGCCCGCGCCTCGGCGATGAAGCCGGGGGGGCCGACGAGGTAGCCGAGCCTCAGGCCGGGGAAGACGGATTTCGAGAAGGAGCCTGCGTAGATCACCCTGCCGCCCCGGTCCAAGGACTTCAGCGCGGGGGCCACGGGCTTCAGGAAGGACATCTCGAATTCGTAGTCGTCCTCGATGATGATGAAGCCTTGCGCCTCTGCGGCCTCCAAAAGGGCCACGCGGCGGTCGACGGGCATGGTGGCGTTGGTCGGGCACTGGTGTGAGGGGGTAGTGAAAACCACATCCGCGTCAATGGCTTGCGGCGGCAGGCCCTGGGCATCGACATCCATGGGAACGGCCGTCGCTCCGGTGGCCGCGACGATGGCGCGCCAGGCGGGGTAGCCGGGGTTTTCGACCACGGCGCGGCGTCCGGGACCGAGGAGCGCATTGGCGGCGATCCAGAGGGCATTCTGCGCGCCCATGGTGAGCAAGACCTCATCTTCGCGGGCGGCGATGCCGCGGCGGGGGAGGATGGTGCGGAGAAGCTCCTGGATCAGAAGGGGATCGTCGCGTTCGTAGTAGTCGGTCGTCAGGGCCGCGAAGTCGCGCTTGCCAAGCGCGCGCAGGGCGCATTGCCGCCAGTTCTGATGGTCGAAAAGCGTCGGGTCAGCCTGGCCGTAGATGAAGGGATAGGGGTAGCGGTCCCAGTCCTCGGGCCGTTCGACTTTGGCGACCTGCGTGAAGCGGCCTTGCGTCAAGCCCTTGAAATCGATGGCTTCCGCGCGGGGTTGGGCCTCGGGAAACTCGGGCGCCAAGGGGGCGGTGTCCGAGACGAAATAGCCTGACCTTCCTTGCGCGGTGAGGTAGTCCGAGGAGACGAGATCGGCATAGGCGAGCGTCACGGTGATCCGGCTGACGCCGAGGTGTTCGGCCAGCCCCCGCGACGACGGCATCCGCGCGGCGGGGCGGAAGCGGCCGGTCAGGATGCCTTGCGTGACCATAGCGCGGATCTGCTGTTGCAAGGAGCCGGTCGCACCTGGGGTCAGGTAGAAGGCTTCAACGGGGATGGTGGCCATGGGGCCTCGCAAGGGGGGGCGATAGGTCCAGATCAAGGCGCAGCGGGCCGGGAAAAGTCAAGCAGCGGACACCCGGCAGGCAGCGTCATCCTCGCGCCGCTCAATCATTTTGATTGATGTTCGCACCGCTTCGGCCTACGCCGGTCCGGCCTGAAAGATGCCACGCACGCGGTTCCTGCCAAGGCTGTCCAGAAGCAGCCGCATTTGTCCGGCAAAACCAAAGGCCATGATGCCCGATCTTCCCACTTCCGCCCGCGACTGGCTGACAACGCTGGCCCGCTATCGCGAACCGTCAACCCGGCGCAGCCTGTCCGAACTGGGCGCGACTCTGATCCCGTTTCTGTTGCTGTGGGGGCTGTCGTGGATGGCGCTGTCGGTCAGCGCGTGGTTGGCCGTGGCTCTCGCGATCCTGAACGGCGGGTTCCTGGTCCGGATCTTCATCATCCAGCACGATTGCGGCCACGGGTCCTTTCTTGCCAACCGCACGGCGCAGGACTGGGTCGGGCGCTGCCTTGGCGTGCTGACCCTGACACCCTATGCGGTCTGGCGGCGGACCCATGCGATCCATCACGCCCATCACGGCGATCTTGACCAACGCGGGATTGGCGATGTCCTGACCCTGACGATCGAGGAATACCGCGCGCGGGGCTGGTGGGGGCGGCTGATGTACCGGCTGTACCGCAACCCCGTGGTCCTGTTCGTCCTTGGCCCCAGCTATCTGTTCCTGCTGCAGAACCGCCTGCCCTTCGGCCTGATGAAATCCGGCTGGCGTTACTGGACTTCTGCGATGGGCACCAACGCGATGATCGGCATCACCGTCGGCCTCCTGATCTGGTTCGGCGGGTTCTGGCCCGTCCTTCTGATCTACCTGCCCACCTCGCTGATCGCCGCGACGTTGGGGGTCTGGCTCTTCTATGTCCAGCATCAGTTCGAAGACACGCACTGGTCCAAGGGCGAGGACTGGCAACTGCACGAAGCCGCGTTGGAGGGGTCGTCCCACTACATCCTGCCGCAGCCCTTGCGCTGGTTTTCCGGAAACATCGGCATCCACCATGTCCACCACCTCTATTCCCGCATCCCGTTCTACCGCCTGCCCGAGGTCATCCGATACGGTCGAGGGCAAGTTGATGAGCTTCAAGGAAGCCCGCCGGCGGTACGGGGTGGTGTGAGGGCGTAGGTCGGGCTTTGGCCCGACGCTCCTCGCCTCGTGATGCGTCCAGATCGCTGCGCCCGCAGAATGCTTTCAAGATATTGAAAGATTCTGGATTGCCACGAGCCACCCGGGGCGGATTCTGGGTTGGGTATCGTTACGCAAAGCGCACGGAAAGCGGCAAGACGAACCTATGTGCGGCGCGGCGTTAACCAATTCGCGCCTATCGCAAGGGACTCTGTGCGTTGACGGCCCACCCTATGGTCTGGCACCGCAGCGCTTCAGTCTGACGACGCGGCGGCTTGGCAGTCTTTCCAAGCGTTGCTAACCTGTCCGACGTGGATATCTGTCCGTCGCTTCTTTCGGGCTGATCACCTGAACATCGCCTTGGGATGAATAGCAGAGTGGAAAGCACGGGCCTGCGCTTTAGGTGTGGCAAACCAGAGAGAGCCACCCGACGGCTTTTCTTCGGTTTGATTGCGGTATTGTTTTTCGCGATCCCCGCAGTTCCGGCTGCAGCCGACACGTGCGGGCTGAAAAAAGATGCCGCTCCAGAGAGTGTGATCCGGGCCATCCAGAAGATACAGGACGGCGACTATACCGCGTTTGTCTCTGCCATTGAACACGAAGGCAGTGAACCGCAGGAAAGCAGCCTCTCGCTTGCCTCGGATCTGGAGTCTTACGCGGGCGACGGCTTTCAGGATTGTGTCATAATCATGGAAGACATCAGGGCGAACTCACATTCCCTTCTCCTGTTCTTCAGTGATGGCAATGACAACGAGCGCATCATTTACGTCTTCTTCATGCTGGCAAGAATTGAGGGCGAGTGGATGTTCCTGAAAACGCAGGTGTCAACCAGTTTCGACGAAGTCTATCAGTATGTAAGATGAAACACGGTCGAGACGATCTCTTCCATAAGGACTCCTAAGGAAGAAGCTAGTTGACGGCGCGCTCGGTGCAAAAGATGCACCGAGCGCGCCGAATATCAGTCCTTACCCGAACACCCGCGTAAGCGCGCCGTCGATCGCCGTGGTGATCTCGTCGATGTCGTCCTTCGTCGCGATTAGCGCAGGCGAAAGGCACAGCGTGTTGTTCAGCCCCGGCAGGCTCCGGTTCGTGGCGCCGATGATGACGCCCTGCGCCATGCAGTCGGCGACGACGGCCAGGACCTTCTTCTCATCCACCGGCTCTTTGGTGGCACGGTCCGACACCAGCTCGGCCCCCAGGAACAGGCCCTTGCCGCGGACGTCGCCGATGACCTTGTGCTTGTCCATCAGCGCGCGGAGGTTCCCAAGGCAGTAGTCGCCCATCGCCACGGTGTTCGCGAGCAGCCCCTCACGCTCGATGATGTTCATGTTCTCCAGCGCCGCCGCGGGGCCGGAGGTGCAGCCGCCGAAGGTGGAGATGTCGCGGAAGTAGCTCATCGGGTCGGTGGGGTCGTCGCGGCGTAGCCCGAGGCGACGCCCTTGGCCATGGTCACGAAGTCGGGCTTGATGCCGTAGTGCTGGTAGCCGAACCAGACCCCGGTGCGGCCGACGCCGCAGACGAGATGTCCTGGACGCGGTCCCAGTAGCCCTGGGGCGGAACGATGACGCCGCCGCCCGCCGTCACGGGCTCCAGGATCAGGCAGCCGACGGTGTCGGGGCCTTCGCGGAGGATGACCTCCTCGATCGCGTCAGCGGCGCGTTCGCCGTAGTTTTCGACGTCCCACTGCTTGCGGTATTCCAGGCAATGGGGGACGCGGACGAAGCCGTCGGGGAAGGGCCCGTACTGCATG
>JALOTD010000061.1 GCA_025458105.1 Tabrizicola sp.
CGCTAGACCATCGGCAGGCCGGGCTTGTGCAAGGGAAGCAGGGAAAACATCCAGTCCTCCGCCTGCTACCCGGAGAATTCAGGCAGCACCATCTTCTGTACTGCCTGCCACCGTTCATTCTGTCCGGCACCGGCACGCGACTTTGGCAATTGCAGGGACTTGCTCCGGGTGCGGCGCGCTACGGACTGATCGACCCTCCCTCAGGAACATGGACGATCAATCGGCCCAACCCGCGCGGCACCCTGCCCTTCTACACTGGCAGAAGCATGGGTCACTGGCTGGCGCAGCTTGCAACGGGGGCTGATGGCGCCGTCGCTGATCTGCCGGGAACAGGCCGGACAACGGGTGCTGGCCCCCATTCTCCCCCGGACTGGCCTGACCTTGTCGAGCATCTTTTGACGGTCACCGGCCAGAAAGCCATTGCCGGGCGCGGCAAACGCGTGCAGAGCCACTTGATCCGGTTTCTGGACGCAGCGGCGCTTGCGGACGAGGGCATAGGTGCGGAGCCGATTGAAAGCTGGATGAGCCTTGCCGAGGTTTGGAACGGAGACAAACCGCCGCCCGACCACGACCCAGCCAAAGGTGGGCCATACGGGTTCGGTGTCCTTCATATCCGCTTTGGCGAAACGTAGCACGAGGCCCGATTGAAGCCGTGCGTGGCTGCCGCACCTTGGTCTTGTCGGGCCGCTCGTCGATGACTTCGTCACTCCTCGCTGCAGGGTGCGGCCGGCGAGGAGAAGACGAAGTCGCACGACGAGCGCCGGTCAGAGTTCCGCCGCTTCCGCCCTCCTTGCCTCGGCCTCGCGCGCGGCTTCGATCCGGGCGCGGCGGCGGCGGTTGAGTTCGTAGATCACAGCCAGAACCAGGGTCACCAGGATCAATAGGAACGCCAGAGCGTTGATCGTGGGCGTGATGCCCGACCGGACCTTGGAGAAGACATAGACCGTCAGCGTATCGGCCCCGCCCCGGGTGAACTGCGTGACGTTGAAGTTCTCGATCGACTGGAAGAAAGCCACCGCCGCCCCGGCCCCGATGGCGGGATAGAGATGTGGCAGCAGAATCCGCCGCATCACCTGGGTATGGCTTGCGCCAAGGTCGAGTGCGGCTTCCTCCAGCCCAGCGTCAAAGCTTTGCAGCCGCGCCAGGACCAGAAGCATCACCATCGCAGCGATATAGCTGACCTGGCCCAGCACGCTGAGATGAAGACCGGGGTTGAACAGGAAGAACTCGGTCCCCAAGGCATTGCCCATCTTGGTCCAGAGGATCATCGTCGAGATGCCGATGACCACGCCAGGGATCAGAATGGTCGAGATCATCATACCGTAGAGCGCCGTCCTGACTTTGCCCGAGACCGAGTTGATCAGGATCGCGCTGGCAGTGCCCACGATGACCGAAATCAGCGCCACCGCCGCCGCGACCCACAGCGTATTGGCAAAGGCCACCATCATGCGCTGGTCGGCGATCATCTCGCTGAACCACATTGTGGTGAAGCCCTTCCACGGCACGATGGACGGGAGCTTCGAGTCATTGAACGCCGCGCCGGACATGACGACCAGCGGCGCGAGCAGGTAGATGATGAACAGCACCATGTAGATGCGGGCAAGGTTGAGGCGAAGGTTGTGCATCGTTCCGCCCCCTATTTCGCGATGTCCGAAAGCTTCACCTTGAACAGCCACATCGCGACGGTCACGAAGACGGTGCAGAGGAGAAGCAGAAGGAAGGCGTAGGCGCTGGCGGTGTTCCAGTCGAGGGCGTCCTTGAACCACTGGTCGATGGTCTGGGTGAACCATTGCGAGGTGGTGGAGCCCAGGATCGACGGCACCAAGAGGGACCCCGCCGACAGCATGAAGACCATGACCGACCCGCTGGCGATGCCGGGCTTGGAATGCGGCAACACGATCCGCCAATGGATCTTCCACCAGGGCGCGCCCAGATCCTCGGCGGCCTCGATCTGGTTGGTGTCCAACGACTGGATCGCGTTGTAGATCGGGAACAGCATGAAGAGGACGTAAGTGTAGACGAGCCCCACGACGACGCCCGTGTACCCCATGTTGGTCCAACGGATCGGGTCTTCGATCAGGCCCACGCCCAAAAGCAGCGCGTTGAGCGGCCCCTTGAAGGCCAGGATGATCCACCAGGCAAAGGCACGCAGGACCTCGCTGACCCAAAGAGGGATGAAGAGAAGCAGAATCAGGGTCGGCAGCGATTTCGGATTAACGATCTTGGCCATGAAATAGGCCAGGGGATAGGCCATCACAAAGCAGATCACCGTGGTGACCATCGAGTAGAAGATGGTCAGCCCGAAGGTGTAGACGTGGACTGGGATGTGGAAGGTGAACCCGAGAAAGCTCCGCTCCACATCGCCGTCGAAGACCTTCATGTAGTTGTTGAAGCTGTAGACATCCTTTGGCCCGCCGACCTCGGTGACCGGCAGGTAGGGGCGGAAGCTCTGTTCGAAAAGGGTGATGTTCGGCACGATGACCAGCATCACCAGCCAGAAGGCCACCAGCAGGCACATCGCAAGCGTGAGGCCGAACCCATAGCGGCGCAGAAGGTCCTGCATCGCCTACGCCCTCACATTCGCGTCGGGCAAGAGCGCCGCGCGATCGGGGGCGAAGAGGGCGTAGAGCTTTGCCCCCATCGCGGGGACTGTGGCCTGCCCGTCGTTGCGGATCTCGGCAACCAGGATCTTGCCCTTTTCTGTCTGGGCATGAACAGAAATGAAGGCCCCTTCGAACGAGACCTCGGTCACCGTCACAGGCAGCGAGTTCTCGTGCCCCGGCGTTGCGGACAAAAGCGTGTGTTCTGGCCGGACGTACAGCTTGACCGGCTTGCCCGCCGCTTCGGCACTGATCCGCGCGCGGAACGGGCCTTCGGCTGTATCAAAACCGGCCATCCCCCCTGCAACTGTGCCAAGCGTGCCTTCGAAGACGTTGTTTTCGCCGACGAACCCGGCCACGAAACCATTCACGGGGTTGTTGTAGATTTCGCGCGGGTCGGCGATCTGCTGGATGCGACCCTGGGACATGACCCCCACGCGGTCGGACATCGCCAGCGCCTCGCCCTGGTCGTGTGTGATGTAGATGAAGGTCACACCGGTCCGTTTCTGGATGGCGCGCAACTCGGCCCGCATGTGCTGCCGGAGTTTGAGGTCAAGCGCCGACAGCGGTTCGTCCAGAAGCATGACCTGCGGCTCGACCGCCAGGGCGCGGGCGATAGCGACTCGCTGCTTCTGGCCACCAGACAGCTGGCTGACCATCTTGTCGGCAGCACCGGGCAGGTCGACCAGTTTCAGCAGGTCTTCGGCCTTCTTCCGGCGTGTGGCCTTGTCGACGCCCCGCACCTCAAGCCCGAAACTGATGTTCTCCCAGATCGGCATCAGCGGGAAGAGGGCGAGGTTTTGGAAGATCAGTGCGGTCGGGCGCTGGTTTGGGCGCTTGCCGCGCACATCCTCACCCCCGATGCGGATCACGCCTTGGGTCGGCTCGATGAAGCCCGAGACCATCCGCAGGATTGTGGTCTTGCCGCAGCCCGAGGGCCCGAGGAACGAGAAGAACTCGCCAGGGCGGATGGAGACGTTGGCATTGTCGACGGCGCGGAAAGTGCCGAAGTCGCAGCAGACGTTTTCTAGATCGATTCCCGCGCTCATGCGGCGTGGCTCCCCGTATGTGTCGTCTTTTTGGTGCAGGCTAGCAGGCAGGCAGGCCCACGCAATCGCTATCGCCAGATCGGACCGCTCACCGGGTCCAGAGCGACAGGTCATTGCCCGAAAAAGGCGCGCCGGGCCCATGGGGACCCGGCGCTGTGTCGGTCAGGCTTGCACTCAGGCAGCCTTGTACTTGTCGGCGTACTCGGCGCGCTTGGCCAGGAAGTCGGCCGACTGGTCGGGCCACCACCACAGCTTGGACAGCGCTTCGTCGTTGAAGGTGCCGTTGTAGTACTTGGACACTTCGGGATCCATCAGGTCCGCTGCGCCCTTGCCCACCGGGTTCGACGAGAAGGCCGTCGCCCAGCCCGCCGCACCTTCGGCGGTCGACACGAACTTGACGAACTCATGCGCCTGTTCGACGTTGGCCGCGTTTTTCATCAGGACAAAGCCCTGGTGCCAGGCGAAGGCGCCCTCGACCGGGGCGACATAGGCATAGCCGTCGTTGCGCAGGTTGAACCCGGTCGAATCCCAGCACAGGCCCACGGTCGCGCCGTTCGCGGTAAAGCCCGCGTTTGCCTCGTTCTCGCCCGACCACCACTGGACGACGTTGCCCTTGGCCTTGACCGCCTCGGCCAGAGCGATGTCCCACAGCTCGGCCATCGCGGCCATGTCGGTGTAACCATCCATCCACGGACGCGGCAGCTTGCCGGTCGCATCCAGCCAGCGGCCCATCGCGGCCAGCGCCGAATGCGGACGCAGCACCACAGAGTTTTCCGGATTGAACAGGTCGCCGAGTGACGGGGGCGAGGACAGTTTGGCATCCGCCGAGTTCACGACGAGCGATTCCGTGCCCCAGTTCGACGGGACATACTTCAGCATTCCACCCGGACGCGACCGCTCGCCCGCCGCGCCATCGGCGAGGCCCGGCAGATAGTTGTCCATCGCAAGCTTCGATTCGTCCCAAGCCCCGAGGAGCCCGTTCGAATCCCAGGCGCCGACACGGTCGATCGTCGGCTCGATCACGTCGATGCCGCCCGCTTCCAGTGCAACCTTGGCTTCGCCGAACATGGTGTCCTGGTCGGGAAGTTCCTTAAAGTTCACCTTGATGCCGGTCGCAGCCTCGAAGGCGGGGAACACCTTTTCGGCAAGCGCCGGATAGCCGGCCCAGCCGGTAAAGTTGATTTCGCCCGACGAGGCCAGCGCCTTCGACGAGATCAGCGCCGGGGCGGCGAGGATGCCCGCACCGGCGGCTGAGCCTTGCAGGAAACGGCGGCGGTTGAGGGCGGTGGATTTCTGTTTCACGTTTGGTCTCCCTGGTTTCAATTGGTCAGAGGCGCGGGCTGTCCCCGATTTTTTGCGTTATCCGGCAACGCCACCCGGTCATGTCTAGCGACTATCCTGTAACAGTCCCTTGTCAGCCGAAGGCGCCCCGTGCCGAAGCGCAGCTTACTCTGCCAGACAGGTCGGCTGTCAACGCGGACTTGCGGCCCTAGACCGCCGGAACCTGTGTTTATTGACCCATCGGTCAACAAAAAGCGCACAGCCGCACAACCGGCAGCATTGGCCGGCGGATTTGTCGCCCGCGCCGGTCATGGAAAGCCGTCCGACAGAGAATCACTGTTGGCGCGCCAGCGTTGCGGCCCTTCAACCCTGGGGTGTCAGCGGGACGTCTCCTACATCCCTTTGTGCGACAGACACCGACTTGACGATGGCAAAGACCGCAAGTCCAGGTGCAAGGCAAAGGGTCCGGGCTGACCGCTGGGTTACCCGCGACAGAAGACGCTGACCGCCAATGTCAAGTTGCACGAGAGCGCCGGGGCCATCGCCCCGATGCACGGCCAGGACCTTCGCTGGAAGGATGTTCAAGGCCGAAAGTCCTGCGGGACGATCCAGCGCAAGCAGCACATCCTGCGCTGCGATGCGGACGCGCAGATCTTGCCCTATGGCGGCCTCCAACCGAGGCAGCCAGATCGGACCGGCGGAGGTGTCCAGACGCGTGAGGCCGTCAGGTTCCTGAGCCCTGACCTGTGCGGTCACAATGGCGCCCGCATCGCGCAATCCCAGAAGCGGTGCCGTCGCCGGGTCTGACAACAGGTCGCTGGCTGCGCCCACGGCGGCAACCCGTCCGGCGTCGATGACGGCAACTGTCGTGGCCAGACGCGCGACCTCGGCCAGGGAATGGCTGACATAGAGGATCGGCAGCCCGGTCCGGTCGCGCAAGGCCTCGATATGGGGCAGGATTTCGGCCTTGCGCGCCTCGTCCAGCGAAGCAAGCGGCTCGTCCATCAAAAGCAGCCGGGGGTCCGACAAGAGCGCGCGCCCGATGGCGACGCGCTGACGCTCACCCCCCGACAGGGTGGCGGGACGGCGTGGCAGAAGCGCGGCGATACCCAGGAGATCGACGATCCGGTCCAGGTCGCGCGGCGGTTGGCGGCGGACGCGGGCACCATAGGCCAGGTTCTGCGCCACCGTCAGATGCGGGAAAAGGCGGGCATCCTGAAAGACATATCCCACCCGGCGCCGGTGCGGCGGCAGGTCGTGCAAAGGGGTGCCGTCCAGCACGATCTCGGACCGGTCGGGGCGCACAAGTCCGGCAACGGCATTGATGATCGTGGTCTTGCCCGAGCCCGATTTCCCGAAGAGGCACGTCAAGCCAGGGGGCAGGTCCAGCGCCACATCCAGCCGGAACCCCGGAAAGTCATGCTGAAGCTTGAGGGAAAGCGTCATCGGCCCGCAATCCTGGCCGCGACACGCCGCGACAGCCATTCGGACAGTGCCAGCGCCGCAAGCGCCACGGCAACCGACAGGACAACCAGCCGCATTGCTGCAGCGTCGCCGCCCGGCACCTGGAGGAAGCTGTAGATCGCCGTCGGAAGTGTCTGGGTTTCTCCGGGGATGTTGGCGACAAAGGTGATTGTGGCGCCGAACTCTCCCATCGCCTTGGCAAAGGCGAGGATGGCGCCGGCGATGATACCTGGCAGGATCAGGGGCAGTGTGACGGTCAAGAAGACCACGGGGCGGGACGCGCCTAGGGTGGCTGCGGCCTGTTCCAGCTTGGGGTCCACTGCCTCGATCGCCAGGCGGATCGCGCGGACCATGAGGGGGAAGGCCATGACCGCGGCGGCAAGGGCAGCGCCAGTCCAGCGGAAGGCAAAGGTGAAGCCGAACCAGTCCCAAAGCGTCGCCCCCACCCAGCCTTGCCGCCCGAAGGTGAGAAGGAGGAGATAGCCGGTCACGACAGGGGGCAGGATCAGCGGCAGATGGACAAGGGCGTTCAGAACGCTATGGCCGGGAAAGCGCCAGCGGGCCAGCGCGTAGGCCGCAAGAAGCCCCAGCGGAAGGCTGGCCAGCGTGGCCCAGAGCGACACCCGCAGCGAGAGGGTCAGCGCTTGCAGTTCCTCGGGCGTCAGCCAATCGGTCATGGGCAGCAGACTGTCATGCGGCGGCGTCTCAGGGCAAGGGCAGGAAGCCGTTCGCGGTGAAGACCGCCATGGCCCCGGGCGTGCCGAGATGGTCAAGGAAGGCCGCTGCCTCCGGCTCGGCGGTGGCTGTTAGCGCACCGGGGTAGACGATGGGGGCGTGGCTGTCCGTCGGGAAGGTGCCGATCACGGCGACCCTGGGCTCGGCCATGGCGTCGGAGGCATAGACTATGCCCAGGGAGGCCTCGCCCAGCGACACGAGGTCGAGCGCGACGCGGACGTTTTCCGACTGGACCACGCTGGCCTTTACGCTGTCCCAGAGGCCGAGGTTTTCCAGCGCCTGTTTGCCGTATTGCCCGGCGGGAACGGCATCGACCAGCGCCATCGACAACTTGCCCTCGGCCAGAAGGCCCGCAAGGTCAAGCGTGGGGTCAATGGTCACCGGCTTTGCCCCCGCCGCGCCCACCAGGATCAGCGTGTTGCCCAGAAGATCGCGCCGGGTTTCGGGCTGGATCAGTCCGCGCGCTTGCAGATCGTCCATCCATTGGATCGAGGCCGACACGAAGATATCCGCCGGGGCCCCCGCAGCGATCTGACGGGCCAGCGCGGGACTGCCGCCGTAGGAGACGGTCACCGGCATTCCGGTAGCCTGCGTATAGTCCGCCGCGATCTCGTCCAGCGCGGTCTTCAGGCTGGCGGCGGCAAAGACGGTCACATCGGCCAGGGCTGACTGGGCCGACAGGAGAAGCGCAAGGCTGGCGAGGGATCGGCGCATCGAGCCTCCGATATGCTTGGCGCAACATATGGCCGCGACGGGCGGCGAGGCAAGCGCTATTTCCCGTCGGACATATCCCTTAGCCGCGCGGCAATGTCGGCCAGCGCCCCTGCGTTGTCGGCCAGCGTGCGGGCAACCATGGCTTGGTAGGCCTGCAGGACCGCCTCGCCGTCCTCGGTCAGCACCGCCCCTCCCCCGCCTGCCCCACCGCGCGCGCTGGTGACAAGCGGCCGGGCAAAGGCGGCGTTCATCTCCTCCACCAGCGACCAGGCGCGCTTGTAGCTCATCCCCATCGCCCGGCCAGCGGCGGCGATCGAGCCGGTGGCGTGGATGCGGTCCAGAAGTTCGGCCTTGCCGGGGCCGAAGACCAGACGGTCGCCGAACAGAAGCCGAAGTCGCAGAGAAGCCGGGGCGGTCATGGCGCAAGGATTGACGCTGGGGGCGTTTTGGGCAAGGTCCACCGGAATTGCGACTTGATTTTTCATCCGAAATGTTTCGGATATGGTTTGGAGGCGGCCATGGCGACACTCAAGGACATCGCGCGCAAGCTGGATCTGTCGATTACCCAGGTCAGCCGGGCCCTGAACGACCATTCCGACGTGAACGAGGAGACCCGCCTGCGGGTGAAGGAAGCCGCGCGGGCGATGAACTATCACCCCAACGTCTCGGCGCGAAAGCTGGTTTCGGGCCGGTCGGGGATGGTGGGGCTGGTCGTGCCGCAGCATCGCAACCTCGGCCAGGACGGCATCTTCATGGAGGTCGTGGCAGGCCTGTCGGCGAATTTCTCGGGGCGCGGGATGCAGTTCGTCCTGCATATCATGCGCGAGGACGAGCCCGCGCTGCCGGTTTATCAGAAGCTGATCGGCAAGGCGATGCTGGACGGCTTTGTGCTGATTGACCCCATGGACCACGACCCGCGGGTGGATTTCCTGCGCAAGGCGGGAGTGCCTTTCGTGGTGCATGGGCGGATTGGCGACGCGCCGGACTACCCTTACTTTGATATAGAAAATGAACGTATCGCCAATGAGTTGACCACTCATCTGGTGGAACGCGGCCACCAGCGGATTGCCTTTCTGAACGGCATTGCCGGGCGCAGCTATGTGACGGTGCGCGAACGCGGATACCGGGCCGCGCTGCAGGCAGTCGAGCCCGACCCCCGCCTTCACCTGAACGGCCCAATGGACGAGGCAACCGGGCTGACCGCCACGGTGCGGCTGTTCTCGGACGGGGGTCCACGCCCGACGGGGATTGTCTGCGGCAATGTGCGGCTGGCGCGGGGGGTCTATCAGGCGCTGGCCGCGCTGGGGCTGTCGATCCCCGGCGATGTGTCGGTCGTGGCGCATGACGACCAGCTGCCCACGCTTCGTGCTTCGGCCTTCTTTCCGGCGCTGACGGTGACCAAGGCCCCCTTACGCGACAGCTGGGAGCCTTTGGCCGACTGTCTGGCAGGGGCCATCGAAGGCCAGCCACTGGAAGGTTTGCAGCGGATCGGCAGCTATCAGTTCATCGCGCGGAACTCGGTGACTTCTCCTCAGGGTTGAGCCACAGCCCAAGACTTAAGCGAATCGTTGACGGAAAGCGCTTTGGGGCATAGTTTTTCCGAAACGTTTCGGATTCCTTTCCAGGGCGAACGCCCGGCGAACTCGGGGCGTTTGCAACGGGAAAGGCGCCCCTTACCGCGCCCTATGGGAGGAAAACCGATGATGATGCTGACTGGCCGCGCGCTGCGCACGGCCGCGACCGCCGCCATGCTGGCGGGCCTTGGTGCCCCGGTGATGGCGGATGAACTGTTCTACGTCTCGGGGGCCGTCGGCAATGCGGTCGAGAACTTCAAAGAACTGGTCAAGCCCTGGGAAGAGGCGACCGGCCACACCGTGACGCTGGTGCCGATGCCTGCCTCCACCACCGACCAGTTCGGCCAGTACCGGTTGTGGCTGGCGGCTGGCGCTGCGGACATCGACCTGTACCAGACCGACGTGATCTGGGCGCCGCAACTGGCTGATCATTTCGTCGACCTGACCGAAGTGGCCAAGGACCTGGCGCCAACCCACTTCCCCTCGATCATTGAAAGCCAGACGGTTAACGGCAAGCTGGTCGCGCTGCCGATCTTCACCGATGCGCCGGCGCTGTACTACCGCACCGACCTTCTGGAAAAGTACGGCAAGACCCCGCCGAAGACCTGGGCCGAACTGGCCGAGACGGCGAAGTTCATCCAGGACGCGGAACGCGCCGAGGGCCAGGCGGACCTCTGGGGCTTTGTCTGGCAGGGCAACGCTTATGAAGGCCTGACCTGCAACGCGCTGGAATGGGTCAAATCCTTCGGCGGCGGCCAGATCGTCGAGCCCGACGGCACGATCAGCGTCAACAACGAGAACGCCGCCGCTGCGCTGGAAATGGCCAAGTCCTGGGTTGGCACGATCTCTCCCGATGGCGTCCTCGCCTACCAGGAAGAAGAAGCCCGTGGCGTCTGGCAGACCGGCAACGCCGTCTTCATGCGCAACTGGCCCTATGCTTACGGCCTGGGCAACGGCGACGACTCGGCCGTCAAGGGCAAGTTCGGCGTGACCACCCTGCCCGTGGGCAAGGAAGGCGACACCTCGGCGGCGACGCTGGGGGGCTGGAACGTGGCTGTCTCCAAGTACTCGACCAAGCAGGACGCGGCGATTTCGCTGGCGCTCTACCTCGCTGGGCCCGAGGCGCAAAAGCAGCGGGCGATCAACGAATCGAACCTGCCGACGATCATCTCGCTGTACGACGATCCGGACATCGCCGCCGCGCAGCCGATCATCCCGCAGTGGAAGGACGTGTTCCTGAACGCCGTGCCGCGCCCCTCGGCCCCAACGCTGGGCAAGTATAACGAGGTTTCGGCCAAGTTCTGGTCGGCGGTCCACAACACGCTGTCCGGCAACGGCAGCGCGGCCGAGAACCTGGAGCTGCTTGAGCTGGAGCTTTCAGACATCAAGGGGTCGGGCTGGTAAGTCCTCCCGGACCGAACTGACCCCTTTGGCGGGCGGCCCCGGGTCGCCCGTCCTTTCGAACCGGGCTTGCGGCCCGAACGGGGAGGGTATCATGGCATCCGAGCTTAGCCTGTCACGGCAACGCCAGCGCGCGGCCTTCTGGTTTCTTGCGCCGATGCTGGCAGCACTTTTCTGCGTTGCCGCCTGGCCGCTGATCCGCACGATCTGGTTTTCGCTGACCGACACCACGCTGTCGGACCTTTATGGCGGCGAATGGATCGGGTTCGACAACTACCTGTCGCTGCGGGTGCTGGAGTCGGGGCGCTGGGTCTGGCGGGGCACGCTGGTCGATCCGGCATGGTGGAACGCCGTCTGGAACACGGTGCGGTTCGCCTTCGTCTCGGTCTTCTTCGAGACGATTCTGGGGCTGATCGTTGCCCTCGTCCTGAACGCCGAGTTCAAGGGGCGCGGCTTTGTCCGCGCGGCGATCCTGATCCCCTGGGCGATCCCGACCATCGTCAGCGCGAAGATGTGGGCCTGGATGCTGAACGACCAGTTCGGGATCATCAACGATATCCTGCTTGGCCTTGGCTTGATCGACCAGAAGATCGCCTGGACCGCGAGCACCGACACCGCGATGACCGCCGTCCTGATCGTGGATATCTGGAAGACCACGCCCTTCATGGCGCTGCTGATCCTCGCCGGCCTGCAAATGGTGCCGCGCGACATCTATGAGGCCGCACGGCTGGACGGGGTGAACCCGGTCAAGGTGTTCTTCAAGATCACCCTGCCGCTGATCCGCCCTGCCCTGGCCGTCGCGATCATCTTCCGGATGCTGGACGCGCTGCGGATCTTCGATCTGGTCTACGTGCTGACGCCGAACAGTGCAGCCACCAAGACCATGTCGGTCATCAGCCGCGAGAACATGATCGACTTCGACAAGTTCGCCTATGGCGCGGCGCAATCGACGCTTCTCTTCGCCATCATCGCCGTCTTCGTCAGCCTCTACATCTGGCTGGGCAAGGTCGACCTGTCAGGGGAGGGCCAGAGATGACCGCGCGCAAGCTGATCGGCAACATTGCCTTCTACGCCCTGGTTCTGGTGATCGTCGTCTTCGCGGTCTTTCCGTTCTACTATGCGATCGTCACAAGCTTTTCGACCGGCACGCAGCTGTTTCAGGTTAACTACTGGCCGACGTCATTCAGCTGGGCGAACTATGAATCCGTGCTCGGCGGGCGGAACTTCCTTCGCTCGGTCTGGAATTCGGTCTTCATCGCGACCCTGACCGTCAGCTTTGCCCTGTTCCTTGCCGTGACTGCATCCTACGCGCTGGCCCGGGTGCGGTTCCGGGGGCGGGGGCTTCTTCTGATGATGATCCTTGCCGTGTCGATGTTCCCGCAGATTGCGGTGCTGGCGGGGCTGTTCGAGCTTGTCCGGTTCCTCGGCATCTTCAACACGCCCTACGCGATGATCATGTCCTACGTGATCTTCACCTTGCCGTTCACGGTCTGGGTGCTGACCACCTTCATGCGCGACCTGCCGGTGGAAATCGAAGAGGCCGCCATCGTCGACGGCGCGACGCCTTGGGTCATCATCACCAAGGTCTTCCTGCCGCTTCTGTGGCCGGCCTTGGTGACGACCGGCCTCCTGGCCTTCATCGGGGCCTGGAACGAGTTCCTGTTCGCGCTCACCTTCACCAGTTCGGAAACCACCCGGACGGTGCCGGTCGCCATTGGCTTGCTCTCCGGCGCAAGCCAGCAGGAAATCCCCTGGGGTCCGATCATGGCGGCGAGCGTCATCGTGACCGTGCCCCTGATCATCCTCGTCCTCATTTTCCAACGCAAGATCGTCGCGGGGCTGACCGCGGGCGGCGTGAAAGGCTGAACCCATGGCCAAGATTGAGCTGAAACACATCACCAAGTCCTATGGCGCCGTGCAGGTCATCAAGGGCATCGACCTGACCATCGAGAAGGGCGAGTTCATGGTCTTCGTTGGGCCTTCCGGCTGCGGCAAGTCCACGCTTTTGCGCCTGATCTCGGGGCTAGAAGAGATCACCACCGGCGACATGCTGTTTGACGGGGAACGGGTCAACAACCTGATCCCGTCCAAGCGCGGGATCGCGATGGTGTTCCAGTCCTACGCGCTGTACCCGCACATGAAGGTCTTCGACAACATGGCCTTCGGGATGAAACTGGAGAAGTCGGGCGAAAGCGAAATCCGCAAGCGCGTGACGGCGGCGGCCAAGCTTCTGCAGATCGACCACCTTCTGGACCGTCTGCCTAAGCAGCTGTCGGGCGGGCAGCGCCAGCGGGTAGCCATCGGCCGCGCCATCGTCCGCGATCCGCGGGTTTTTCTGTTCGACGAGCCGCTGTCGAACCTCGACGCCGCCCTGCGCGTGCAGACCCGGCTGGAGATTGCGAAGCTGCACCATGCGATGAAAGAGGTGACAATGATCTATGTCACGCATGACCAAGTGGAAGCCATGACGCTGGCCGACCGAATCGCCGTTCTGCGCGACGGGCGGCTGGAGCAGGCGGGAACGCCGGCGGAGCTCTACGAACGCCCGAACTCCCTTTTCGTCGCGGGTTTCATCGGCAGCCCGAAGATGAACTTCCTGACCGGCGATTTCGCCCGCGCCCATGGCTGCACCACCTTGGGCGCGCGGTCGGAGCATATCGCAGTTGTTGGCGGCGGCCCATGGTCCGGCGAGGTGCTGCATGTCGAGGACCTCGGCTCGGACCATTACATCTTTGTCGAGATCGGAGCCGATGAACCCGTGATCGTCCGCCGCCCGGGCAAGGCGAACATTCCCATCGGCACAAGGGTTTCCCTTGCGCCGGACCCCGAACACCTGCACCGCTTTGACGAGGCAGGCCAACCTATCCGATAAGACCGCGCATCCGCGCAGACAGGAGAATGACATGACCATCCGCGTCACCGTATGGGGCGAAAACGTCCATGAGCAGAAGAACAAGGTGGTGGCCCAGGTCTACCCAAAGACCATGCACGGCACGATTGCCGGGGCCCTGAACCTTGAGGACGGGATCACCGCCTCGACCGTCACCCTGCAAGACCCCGAACATGGCATGACAGCGTCGAAGTTGGCCGAGACCGATGTCCTCATCTGGTGGGGCCATGCCGCGCATGGCGAGGTGAAGGATGAGGTGGTGGAACGGGTGTGCGAGGCCGTCTGGTCCGGCATGGGGGTGATCTTCCTGCACTCGGCCCATTTCGCCACCTCACCTGGCGCGAGGCCGGGGAACGTGAGCGGATCTGGGTCACCAGCCGCCAGCACCCGATTGCGCGCGGCATTCCCGACCATTTCGAGATCGAACACGAAGAGATGTATGGCGAACCCTTCGGCGTGCCGGAACCCTTGGAAACCGTCTTCGTCAGCTGGTTCCAGGGCGGCGAGGTGTTCCGCTCGGGCCTGACCTACCGGCGGGGTGCGGGCAACATCTTCTACTTCCGCCCGGGGCATGAGACCTATCCGACCTATCACCAGCCCCTGGTGCAGAAGGTGATCGCGAACGCCGTCCGCTGGGCGCACAACCCGGAAGCCCGGATCGCGAACCCCAACGACGCGCCGAACACGCCCGTCGCCCGCGCGCTGGAGCCCATTGTCGAACGCGGGCCGCGGCTCCACCACGACGGCGAAGAGGGGTATCGGTGATGCAGCCCCGTCTGCGGCGCACTGGCCCCCGGCTGCGACCGGGAAGGCTGGGGCGCCGGCTGATCGGGCCTGGGCACGGCGGGACGGCGGAAGGGTTTTGCCTACCCTGCGGCGCCAGACCGGACAGCTATAGTGCGCTGTCCCTTGTCTGACCGGAGCGATTGCGCATGACCCGATTTCTTTTGCTTGGCCTTCTGCTTCTTGCAGCCCCAGTCACGGCCCTGACTCAGGACGTCGCGGCCCAGACCCAGGAAGAGGTCTTGTGGCGCACAGACGCAAATGCCGCCTATGCCGAAGCCCAACGCCGCATCGCTGAAGCGGCTGGCGCAACCCGGCTTGCGCTTGACGATCTTGCGGCCCTCACGACATTGCCACCCGAAATCGCCGACCTCGCCACACTTGAGCATCTGAACCTCGAAGGAACCGGCGTCGCCGACCTTGTCCCGCTTGCGGGGTTGGTCACGTTGACGTCCCTGAACCTTGAACGCACCCCGGTCACTGATCTGGCACCCCTCGCCCGTCTGACCGCGATGGAGGACCTGCGCCTGTACGAAACCACCGGCGTCACCGACCTGACGCCCATTGCCGGAATGACCAGGATGCAGGAGCTGGCGCTGCATGAAACAGGCGTCTCCGACCTGACGCCGCTGGCGGGAATGGTGGAGATGGAACGGCTGTTCCTGCCGGACACCGCCGTTTCCGACCTGGCACCGTTGTCCGGGATGGCTCGCTTGCGGACCCTGACGCTGAACGCGACCCCGGTGACCGACCTTGCGCCCCTCGCGGGACTGACCGCGCTTGAACATCTGGACATTTCCGGCACCGGCGTGACGGACCTGACCCCGATTGCCGAGCTGACCGGGATGGCTAGGCTGTACCTGTCGGAAACCGCAATCACCGACCTTGCGCCGCTCTCTGCGATGACCGGGCTTCTGGTCCTTGACGCGGGCGCCACGGGCGTTGCCGATCTGGCCCCCCTGGCTGGCACGGCCCTGCAAGAGCTGAACCTTGGTGCGACCACGGTGGCCGACCTTGCCCCCTTGGCGGGGCTAAGCGGCTTGCAGGAACTTGATCTCAGATCATCCGGTGTCACCGATCTTTCGCCGCTTGCCGAACTTACCGCGCTGGAATGGCTCCGTCTCGAGGACACCGGGGTTGCCGATCTTGAACCGCTGGCAGCATTGCCTGCCCTTGAATGGCTAAACCTGGACGCAACATCTGTGACCGACCTGTCAGCACTGGCCAGTCTGCCGACGCTGAACTGGCTGTCCCTATCCTCGACCGGCGTCACCGACCTGTCGCCCCTTGCCGCGCTGGCCGCGGGCGAGGGGAAAACCGGGCTCCGGACGCTGAACTTGGCCCATTCCCCTGTCACGGACCTGGGCCCGCTCAGCAGCCTCTCCGGTGTGGGACGACTTGACCTGACCGCGACCAGGGCGACCGACCTTTCGCCCCTTGTCGCGCTGGACCAACTCGACTGGCTCATCCTTGCGTCGACCGAAGCGATCGACCTGTCCCCCCTGGCCCAGATGCCGAACCTCACCACGCTCGACCTGACGGCCGCTACGGTTTCCGACCTGTCCGATCTCGCCGCCATGACCGCGCTGCGCGACCTTACCCTTGCTGCGACCGACATCAGGGACATCGCGCCACTGGCGGGCCTTACAAACCTGGTCTTCCTTGACCTGCGCTCAACCCAGGTTTCAGACCTGACGCCGCTGGCTGCGATGACCGACCTCGAAAACCTCGCCCTCGGGTCCAGCCAGGTGACCGATCTCTCGCCTCTGGCGGGACTGACCAAGTTGACCTTCCTTGAGCTGTCTGCCACCGCTGTATCTGACCTCACCCCGCTGGCCGGGCTGGCCGAACTCGACTGCCTGAGCCTTCCCGAAGGACTGGTGCCGGACCAGAGCCTGCTTGCACGCTGGCCAGCACAACTCTGCTGACGGCCGCCCCACCCCAGAAACGGAGCATGACGACGCCATGACGAACCCTCTTCGCATCCTGATCCTTGGCACCGGCGGCATGGCGAAGAACCATGCCGAGGGCTTTTCGGCCATTCCCGGCGTGACAGTGGTTGCGGGCATCGATACGCGCCCCGAGCAACTCGCGGCCTTCCGGCAGACCCACGGGATCCCGCATGGCTTCGCCTCGGTCGACGAGGCGCTGGCCTGGGGTGACTTCGACGCAGTGACGAACGTGACCCCCGACGCGGCGCATCACGCAACCACCCTGCCCTTCCTGGCGGCCGGCAAGCATGTGCTGTGCGAAAAGCCACTCGCCACCAATGCAAAGGACGCCGACGAGATGGCCGCCGCCGCCGCAAAGGCGGGGGTGGTCAACATGGTCAACCTCTCGTACCGCAACGTCCCCGCGCTGCAGAAGGCGGCAGCGATGGTGCGCGAGGGCGCTATTGGCACGATCCGGCATTTCGAGGCCTCGTACCTGCAAAGCTGGCTGACCCAGCCCGCCTGGGGGCACTGGGACCGCGAAAGCCAGTGGCTTTGGCGGCTGTCCACGACGCACGGGTCCAAAGGCGTGCTGGGCGATGTGGGGATCCACATCCTTGACTTCGCGACCTTCATCGCGGGGATGGACGCGACCGAGGTGTCCTGCTTGCTGCAGACCTTCGACAAGGCTCCCGGCGGGCAGATCGGCGACTATGTCCTGGACGCCAACGACAGCGCGACGATGCAGCTGCGGCTGGCAAACGGGGCCCTGGGCACAGTGGCCGCCACCCGCTTTGCGACCGGTCACCTGAACGACCTACGCCTGCGGCTTTACGGCCAGACCGGGGGGCTGGAGGTCCGGTTCGAGAAGCAGGTGAGCGCCCTGCGTGCCTGCCTCGGCGCTGACGTGCAGACCGGCACGTGGCACGATGTCGACTGCCCGCCCGTCCCGACGATCTACCAGCGCTTCATCGCCGCGATCCGGGGCGAGGGCGTGGCAGAACCCGACTTCGCGCGGGGTGCCGCGCTGCAGCGGCTGCTCGATCAGGCCGAAGCCTCAGCCCTCAAGAACGGGCAACTCCTTCCCGTCTAGGGCGCAAGCAAAGCGCAGCGCCGAAAGCGCTTAATTTGACAGGCGTCCGAACCCGGCGCTGCGGTCAGCCGATCAGGGACCTGACCCGCTGGGTGAAATCCTCGCCACGCTTTTCAAAATTCGGATACTGGTCGAAGCTGGCCGCCGCCGGGGCCAGGAGAACGACCTCTCCCGCTTGCGCCTCGGCAGCAGCTTGAGCCACGGCGCGGTCCATCGTCTCGCAAATCTCATGCGAGGTGTCGCCGATCTGCAAGGCGAAATCCCGCGCCGAATGGCCAATGAGATAGGCCTTCACCACCGACCCCAGCAAGGGCTTCAGGCTCGCGATCCCGCCCTCTTTCCCGAGGCCCCCGGCGATCCAGCGGATTTTCGGGAAGGCCTGCAGCGCCTTGGCCGCCGAATCCACATTCGTCGCCTTGGAATCGTTGATGAACCGCACGCCCGCCCGTTCACCCACCAGCTGGCTGCGGTGCGGCAGGCCCGCGAAGGAGTGGAGCGCCTCCTCGATCAACTTCGGTGCCAGCCCAAGCGAGCGGCAGGCGGCATAGGCCGCGCAGGCGTTCTGGTGATTATGGGCGCCCGGCAGGCCCTTGACCTCGCGCAGGTCGATGGATGCCACCTGCCGCCCTTTGCGCCATTCAGCCAGGAACCCCTTCCGGGCAAAGACCGACCAGCCGAAACCTTCGAGCTTCGTCCCCGACGACACCCGGATCACTCGGTCATCCGACGCCCCTTGCGCCAGAACGCCAGCCAGGAACCGACCCTCGGCCTCGTCCACGCCAATCACCGCCCGGTCCGGGCCGCCCATGGTGAAAAGCCGGGCCTTCGCGGCGAAGTAACCGCCCATCCCGCCGTGCCGGTCCAGGTGATCGGGCGAAAGGTTGGTGAAGACCGCAACATCCGGCGTCAGCGCGCGGGCCAGTTCCGTCTGGTAGGAAGACAGCTCCAGAACAACCACCTCGCCGTCCTGCGGAGGGTCGATCGACAGGACCCCCTTGCCGATGTTCCCCGCCATCTGCGTGGGCCTGCCCGCCACCTGCAGGATATGGTGGATCAGCGCCGTCGTCGTCGACTTGCCGTTCGACCCGGTCACCGCCACGACCTTGGGCGGGGTTTCCATCTCGTCCCATTCCGGGCCCGCAGCACTTTGGAAGAACAGTCCGATGTCGTTGTCGACCGGAATTCCCGCCTCCATCGCCCGTGAGATGATCGGGTTTGCGCTTGGATAAAGGTGCGGGATTCCTGGCGAGGTGACCAGGCACGCCACCCCCTCCAGCGCGGCATTCCGCGTCAGGTCGGTCAGGCTGAAACCTTCCGCCTCGGCTTTTGCGCGGGCCTCGGGGCTGTCGTCCCACAAAAGCGGTTCCGCCCCCCCGGCCCGCAGGGCTGCCGCCGTGGCAAGACCCGATCGACCCAGCCCTAGTACCCCAACCTTTGCGCCTTTGTAGCCCTTTACCGGGATCATTCTTGCCCCCAATGCTTGCAGGCAAGGGATAGGCGAGGATCTCGGAAAGGGAAAGGGCGGTCCACAACGGAACCGCCCGTATCAGGGTCAGACTGCGCCAAGCGCCGCCAAGGCTTCGGACAGGCGGACAAGCAGGCCCTGATGCGCTTACTCTTCCTGCTTTGCGAACTCGGCAAGACCGGTTGCCACGATGTCGTACCATTCACCGGTCTCGCGCATTTCCGCCAGCCCGGCATTGACCATCGCAATGTATTCCCGGCCGCGGGCGTTCGTCTTCGCAGTTACGAAATGATGCGTGTTGAAGGTGGCCAGGGCCGGGTTCAATTCGACCTTGTCCGTGGCACCCAAGGCTTCGAAGTTCGCGGTCGTGGTTTCGACTTCCAGCGAATAGACATCGACCTCGCCCGCCAACAGCATTTCGGCGCATTCCATCGGGCTTTTCGGACGAACAAAGGTCACGACCGGCTCAGCCAGACCCTGCACTTCCAGGTCGCTGGTCGGCCAACCTTCGGGGCGGCAGATCCGAGCCCCTTCGTAGTCCGAGAAAGCCCGTGCCCCGGCATAGGAACTGTCGATCAGGGTGTTATACGAATACGCAACTTCGTAAACCGGATCCGAGAACTCAAAGTCCGTGCACATGGTCACGGCGAACTCGCCCAGCTTGTCCAGCTGGCTGCAATCGGGTCGCGACCAGGCAATAGAGATGTCAAAGGCATGCGTCGGCAGCAGCGTGTCGATATGCGCACCCCAGTCATCGACGAAACTGATCTTGAAGTCCCGGTCGTTACCGCCACGCTGCATGGACGTTGCCGCCATCCGGACGTAGATGCCGCCGCCACTCAGGCTTTCGTCGGCGAAGGGTTTCCAGTCATTGGCGGTCACGAACTTGATGGGAGGCGCATAGGGCCTGTTTCGGTCGCGATTGGCCTCCTGACGTTCGGTCTCGGAGTCGATGATCGCGCTCAGTTCCGAGTCAGGCGTAAGGCGACCGTCTTCGCAGGGCAGTATCAGTTGCAGCCCAACAGGAAGGTTGTTGGTATTGTTGGCGATGGCTTCCCGGTTCGCGTTGAAGATCATCTGATAGTTGTAGGACCCATAGGCCGTGAAGGCGATGTCGCCCAAGGTGTCGCCTTGCTGGACCGTGTAGGTCGTGCAGGCCTCTTGCGCCATCACGGCAGTCGGAAGCGTCAGGGAAAGGCCCGCACCCAGTACGGCAAGCAGTGACTTCGTTTTGGACATGTGTACTCCCCAGCCCACATTAGCATCGCGGGCGAGGATAGCGCCCATCGGTCGGCGCATTCTCCCGATGAAGTCCGAAACAGATAGCCATGATCCCGCATTTTGCGGCGAACGTGGTCGAATTTCCCAAGGTCGGTTTGCCAGACGGGAAATTGTTTGCACGCATGCAAACCGTTGAGCAGCACTATTTTTGGGGTGCCAAGGTCGGCCTTCGCCGATCAGCGCACCTTCAGCGTCGCGAGGCCGATCATCGCAAGGATCAGGCTGATGATCCAGAACCGGATCACGATCTGCGGCTCGGCCCAGCCCTTCTTCTCGAAATGGTGGTGGATCGGCGCCATCAGGAAGATGCGC
>JALOTD010000005.1 GCA_025458105.1 Tabrizicola sp.
GCGGCGCGTTCGCCGTAGTTTTCGACGTCCCACTGCTTGCGGTATTCCAGGCAATGGGGGACGCGGACGAAGCCGTCGGGGAAGGGCCCGTACTGCATGGCGCGCTGGTCCTGACCGGCGGAGGCGAGGGCGGCGATGGTGGTGCCGTGGTAGTCGCGGTCGCGGTAGAGGATCTTCCACTTCTTCCCGCCGTGATGCCGGTGGGCGATCTGGCGGACCATCTTGTAGACCTTCTCGTTCGCCTCGGACCCCGAGTTCGAGTAGTAGACGCGGGTCATGCCGGGCATCTTCTCGATCAGGCGCTTGGCGAAGACCGAGCCGGGGATCGAGCCTGCGGCACCGGCGAAGTAGTTCATCTTGATGAGCTGGTCGCGGACGGCGTTGGCGATGGACTCGCGGCCGTAGCCCACGTTGACGGTCCAGACGCCGCCCGAGACGCCGTCGATATGCTCCTTGCCCTTGGCGTCCCAGACGCGCATGCCGCGGCCCTCGACGATGACGCGGGGGTCGACGGTTTCGTACTGCTTGTGCTGCGAGAGGTGGTGCCAGACATGGGCGCGGTCGGCCTCGACCACCTGACCGATGTCGTTCAATCCTGCGAAGCCTTCCATGGGCTGTCCTTTCACGCGATTTTGCCGCGCATCATCGGGGAAAGCGGCGGCGGTCGTTATGTCCAGAGGGATGTGCCTGTTAGGGCCAGATGGCGGCCCTGCGACAGGATGCGGGGGTTGAGGCCGCGTCCCTTGCGCTAGATGATCGCGCGGTAAGGCAGGGGGCGCAAGGTGGTTCTGACGGTCAGCGAGGTGTCGAAGTCCTATCCGTCCGCCGAGGGGCGGGTGGCGGTCTTGTCCGGCGTCAGTCTGGCGCTGGGGCCTGGAGAGAGCCTGGCGCTGACGGGGGAGTCCGGGTCGGGGAAGTCGACGCTGCTGCATCTGGTAGCGGGGCTGGACCTTGTGGATGCAGGCGAGATCGTGGTGGGCGGCACGCGGCTTGCGGGGCTGGAGGATGCGGCCCGGGCGGCCTTGCGGCGCGACCGGATTGGCCTCGTGTTCCAGCAGTTCAACCTGATCCCGTCGCTGACGGCGGGGGCGAACCTGGCGTTTCAGGCGCGGCTGGCCGGGCGGCATGATCCGGCGTGGTGCGCGCATCTGGCGGGGGCGATGGGGCTGTCGGGGCTGATGCACCGCTACCCGGACCAGTTGTCGGTGCGGCCGCCGCTGATCCTGGCGGATGAGCCCACAGGCAACCTGGATGAGGCCGCGGGCGAGGCGGTGATGGGCCTGATGCTGGATCTGGTGGCCGAGACGGGGGCGGCGCTCCTCATGGTCACGCATTCCGACCGGCTGGCGCAAAGGCTGGACCGGCGGCTGCATCTGCAGGGGGGGCGGGTCGCGTGACGGCCTTTCTCGCCCTTCTCTCACACTGGCGGCGGCATCCGTTGCAGCTGGCGATGCTGCTCGTGGGGCTGGCGGTGGCGACGGCGCTGTGGTCGGGCGTGCAGGCGATCAACGCCGAGGCGCGGGCGGCCTATGCCCGGGCGGCGGGGACGCTGGGGCAGGATCGGCTGGACCGGCTGGTGCCTGCGGAAGGCGTTCTGTCCACGACCGATTTCGCGGCGATGCGGCGTGAGGGCTGGCCCGTCTCGCCCGTGCTGGAGGGTCGGACCGCGCGAGGGTTGCGGGTGCTGGGGGTGGAGCCCTTGACCCTGCCCCGCGCGGCGGCGGTGCCGGGGCTGCCGTCCTTGGGCTCGGACGATCTGACCGGGTTCCTGCGCGGCACCGTGGCGCTGGTCGCGCCCGAGACGCTGGCCCGGCCCGAGGTGGCAGGGGCGCTTCAGGGCCTGACCGTCACGCCCGCGCCGGACCTGCCGCCGATGACGGTGCTGGTCGACATCGCGCTGGCCGAGCGGCTTCTGGACCAGCGGGGCACAGTCACGGCCCTGTTGATCGACCCTGCCCGCCCCCTGCCCGGCCCGGTGCCCGAGGGCCTGACGCTGCGCGCCCCCGCCGCCGACGATGGCCTGACGCGGCTGACCGACAGTTTCCACCTGAACCTGACCGCCTTTGGCGTCCTGGCCTTTGCAGTGGGGATCTTCATCGTCCATTCCGCGATAGGCCTGGCCTTCGAACAGCGGCGCGGGGTGATGCGGACCTTGCGGGCGCTGGGGGTGTCGTCGCGGCGGCTGGGGGTTCTGGTGATGGCGGAACTCGTGGCGTTGGCGCTGGTGGCGGGTGGCATCGGGATTGGGCTCGGCTATGCGCTTGCCGCCGCGCTGTTGCCGGATGTGGCGGCGACGCTGGGGGGCCTTTACGGCGCGGCGGTGCCGGGGGTGCTGGAGCTGCGCCCCGGCTGGGTGGCGGCGGGTCTGGGCATGGCGCTTCTGGGCACGCTGGTCGCAGGCGGTCAGGGGCTGTGGCAGGCAGCGCGGATGCCGCCCCCGGATGCGGCGGGTGCAGGGGCTGGCGGGGCTGGGATTGCTGGCGACCTCGGGGGTGCTTCTGATGCTGGGTCAGGGGCTTTGGGCCGGGTTTGCGGTGCTGGCGACGCTGCTTCTGGGCGCGGCGCTGGTCCTGCCGGTGGTGCTGGCGACGGGACTGGGTCTGGCGGAGCGGCGGGCGACCGGCGTTGTCGCGGGCTGGTTCTGGGCCGACACGCGGCATCAGTTGCCGGGGCTGTCACTGGCGCTGATGGCGCTTCTGCTCGCGGTGGCGGCGAATATCGGGGTGGGGACGATGGTCGCGAGCTTTCGCACCACCTTCACCGGCTGGCTGGACCAGCGGCTGGCGTCCGAGCTGTATCTGACCGCCGAAAGCCCGCAGCAGGCCGCGGACCTGCGTCAATGGCTGGAGCCTCGGGTGGAGGCGGTGCTGCCGATCGTAGCGGCCGAGGTGCCGCTGACGGGCCAGCCGGGCGAGGTCTATGGCGTGGCCGATCATGCGACCTATCGCGACAACTGGCCCCTGCTGCTGGCCGCGCCCGAAGTATGGGATCTGGTGGCGCGGGGCGAGGGCGTGCTGGTCAACGAACAGATGTACCGCCGGGCGGGGCTGGGTTTGGGCGATCCGGTGGTCCTGCCGGGGGGCGCGCTGCCGGTGGTCGGGGTCTATTCCGACTATGGCAACCCCAGCCCGCAGGCGATGCTGGGGCTTGCCGCCTTTGCCGCCCGGTTTCCCGGGGTGGAGGGCCTGCGCTTTGCCCTGCGGGTGCCGCCTGACCGGGTAGAGGCTGTGGCGCAGGAGCTTCGGGAGGCCTTTGCCCTGCCCGAGGGCTCGATCATCGATCAGGCCGGGATCAAGGCGTTCTCCTTGCGCGTCTTCGAGCGGACCTTCGCGGTGACCGGCGCCTTGAACACGCTGACGCTGGGGGTGGCGGGGATCGCGATGCTGGCCAGCCTGCTGACGCTCGCGGGTCTGCGATTGCCGCAGCTGGCCCCGGTCTGGGCGATGGGGATGACGCAAGGGCGGCTGGCGGGGCTGGATCTGGCCCGGACGCTGGTGCTGGCGGCGCTGACGGCGGTGCTGGCCCTGCCGTTGGGGTTGGCGCTGGCCTGGGTCCTTCTGGCGGTGGTGAATGTCGAGGCCTTCGGCTGGCGCCTGCCGATGCAGGTCTTCCCGGCGGACTGGCTGCGGCTTCTGGCGCTGGCGCTGGTGGCGGCGCTGGTCGCGGGCCTCTTTCCGGCCTGGCGGCTGATGCGGCGGCAACCGGCCGATCTGTTGCGGGTGTTCGCCCATGAACGCTAAGGCTGTTGTCATTGCGCTGATCCTGGGCGGCCCGGCCCTTGCGCAGGGCTTTGCCGACATGGGCGCCCCGGCCGAGGGGTTCGCCCTGCCCGAGCGGGGCCATGTACTGGAGTTTCCGGCCGATCACGGGGCGCATCCGGATTTTCGGATCGAGTGGTGGTATCTAACGGCGACCCTGGAGGGGCAGGACGGCACGCCTTATGGCGTGCAGTGGACGCTCTTCCGCACCGCGATGGCGCCTGGTGAGAGCGTGGGGTGGGAGAGCCCGCAGCTGTGGATGGGCCATGCGGCGGTGACGACGGCGACCACCCACCATGTCGCGGAGCGGCTGGCGCGGGGTGGCGTGGGTCAGGCAGGGGTGTCGCTGGAAGGCGGCTTCCGGGCCTGGATCGACGACTGGGCGATGGTCTCGACCGCCGGGGCGGGCGAGGATGCGCTGGACCGGCTGGACCTGTCGGCGCGGGGCGAAGGGTTCGGCTATGATCTGCAACTGGTGGCAGAGGGGCCCTTGGTTTTGCAGGGCGACCGGGGCTATTCGGTGAAATCCGAAGGCGGGCAGGCGAGCTACTATTATTCGCAGCCCTTCTACCGGGTCGAGGGGGTGCTGGACCTGCCAGAGGGACCGATCGAGGTGACGGGGAATGCCTGGCTGGACCGGGAATGGTCGTCGCAGCCCTTGGCGGCGGATCAGACGGGATGGGACTGGTTCAGCCTGTCGTTCGACACGGGCGAGAAGATGATGGGTTTTGTCCTGCGCGGGGGGGCGGGGGATTTCACCTCGGGCACCTGGATCGCAGCCGACGGGACGCCCACGCCCCTGCCCCCGGGTGCGCTGCGGGCGCAGGCGCTGGAGACCCATGTGGTCGCCGGGCGCGAGGTGCCGGTGGTCTGGCGCCTGCGGCTGGAGGAGCGGGCGCTGGACGTCACCCTGCGGGCGCTGAACCCCGGGGCCTGGATGGCGACGAGTGTGCCGTATTGGGAAGGGCCGGTCCGAGTAGAGGGCAGTCACGCCGGTCGCGGATATCTGGAGATGACCGGCTATTAGGTGCGGGCGGCTTCGAAACGGAGCGGCTTGCGCCGAAAGACTTTTGCCTCGTCGCAGGCCGTCGCCTCCTCCTTGGGTGAAGGGGGTTTCACCCGCAGACCCCCAGGATGTTTGAAGAAGAGAAAGCCTATAGCTTGGCGGCGGTGACTTCGACCTCGACCAGGAACTCGGGGCGGGTGAAGCCCGAGACGATGACAAGGGTGGAGGCGGGAAGTCGGCTGACGCCCTTGAGCCAGGCATCGCGGGCGGCCATGTAGCCCGGCATATGAGCGCGGTCGGTGACGAAGGCGTTGATGCGGATGACATCGGCGGGGGTCATGCCCGCTTCGGCCAGGATCACAGCGCAGTTGACGAAACAGAGACTGGCCTGCGCCTCTGCACCCTCTGGCACCGTGCCGTCCGGGGCAAGGGCCAGCTGGCCGGAGGTCACGACCAGACGCGCGCCCAAAGGCACCTCGACACCGTGGGCATAGGCGGCGAAAGGGGGAGCGATGGTCGGCGGGGCAAGGCTGCGCATGGGTCTCACGGGTTGCTGGCGGGTCGGATTGTGACATAACCGGGTCGTCGGCGGCAGGGAATCCTTGCCTGGCCGAGGTTTCTGCCTACAATTTAAGCGGAAGTTTGCCCCAACTGCCACTTACCCATGCTTTTCCAACGATTTTCGGAGCCTGAACTGCAAGACCCCTCGCCTTGCCTCCCGGTCAATCTAGGCTTTGGGTCAAGAAACGAACTCGACAGGAGCACCCAGATGAAGACGATCTCCCGCCTTGCTTGCGCAACTGCCATTGCATCGCTGGCCGCCCCGGCCATGGCCGAAAACGCGGCCGTGGTCTTTGGCACCAATTGGCTGGCCCAGGCCGAACATGGCGGATTCTATCAGGCGGTGGCCGATGGCACCTATGCGGCCTGCGGTCTTGACGTGACGATCCAGCCGGGCGGCCCGCAGGTGAACAACCGCGCGCTGATGATCGCGGGCAAAGTTGATTACCACATGGGAGGGAACCTTCTGGAGGCGTTCAGCGCCGCGGCCGAGGGGATCCCGATCGTCGCCGTCGCCGCAAGCTTTCAGAAGGAGCCGCAGGTCATCCTGACCCATCCGGGCAAGGCTGCGACCTTCGAGGACCTGAAGAAGCTGGACAAGATCCTGATCGGGGATCAGGGCTATGCCTCGTTCTACCAGTGGATGAAGGCGGCCTATGGCTTCACCGATGAACAGCGCGAGGTCTATACCTTCAACCCCGCGCCCTTCATCGCCAATGAAAACTGGGGGATGCAGGGCTATCTGTCGTCGGAACCCTTCTTCGTCGCCAAGGAAACCGGCTGGGAGCCGGAAGTCTTCCTGATCGCGGATGCGGGCTATTCGACCTATTCGACGCTGATCGAGACGATGGCCGACACGGTGGCCACGAAGCCCGAACAGGTGACCTGCTTTGTCGAAGGCTCGATCAAGGGCTGGTACAACTACCTCTACAACGACAACACCGCCGCCAACGAGATGATCAAGAAGGACAACCCCGAGATGACCGATGAGGCCATCGCCTATGCCATCGAAAAGATGAAGTCGGCGGGGATCGTGGATTCGGGCGATACCGAGACGATGGGCATTGGTGCCATGACCGAGGCGAAGGTGAAGGACTTCTTCGACAAGATGGTAGAGGCGGGCGTGGTTGCGGCAGACCTGGACTGGTCGGCCACCATCAACACCTCGTTCGTCAACAAGGGCGTGGGGATGGATCTAAAGCCCAAGATGTAAAGGCTTGTGTAGGGTGGGCCGTCCTACCCACCCTACCCTTCCACAATGAACGATCTTATCCACCGCCCGATCCTGCCGCTGGGCCAGCGCCCGAAGCTGATAGAGCTTGCCCAGGTGGGCAAGGTCTTCAATGGCCAGGTCACGGCCTTGCGGGACATGGCGCTGACCGTGAACGCGGGCGATTTCATTTCTCTCCTTGGCCCGTCGGGCTGCGGCAAGTCCACCGCGCTGCGGCTGATCGCGGGGCTGTCGACGCCGACGCAGGGCCGCATCCTGTGGGAAGGCGGCCAGGGCGCGGGCGATCTGGGCGTGGTCTTCCAGGAGCCCACGCTGATGCCCTGGGCCACTGTGGCGCAGAACGTCTATCTGCCCTTCCGGCTGCGCGGGCAGTCCTTTCCTTCCGTCAAGGGCGAGATTGACGAGGCGCTGGCGCTGGTCGGCCTGTCGGCCTTTGCCGAGGCCTATCCGAGAGAGCTTTCGGGGGGCATGAAGATGCGCGTCTCCATCGCGCGGGCGTTGGTGACGAACCCGCGGCTGATCCTGATGGACGAGCCTTTCGCCGCGCTGGACGAGATCACGCGGCACAAGCTGAACACCGACCTTCTGGCCTTGCGGGAAAAGATCGGCTGCACGGTGATCTTCGTGACCCATTCCGTCTTTGAAAGCGTCTTCCTGTCCGACCGGATCGTGGTGATGGCCGCCCGCCCCGGAAGGGTGATCGAGGAGGTGCTGGTCACCGCGCCCTACCCGAGGGACGAGGTGTTTCGCACTTCCGCCGACTATGCGGCGCATTGCCAAGTGGCGAGCCAGGCCCTGCACCGCGCGATGGGGGATGCTACATGAGCGACGCGCTGCTGGACCCGGAAGAGGCCCGCCGCCTGCGCGGCAAGCGTGTGGAGCGGGTGGCGAAATGGGCGCTGCCGGTGGTGGTTCTAGTGGTGCTGCTGGTCCTGTGGGACCGGCTGATCGTCTGGTACGAGATCCCGCATTACCTGCTGCCGGGTCCGGGCCGGGTGATCGAGACGCTGGTCAAGGACTGGGCGATGCTGTTCGAGGCGTTCCTGGTGACGCTGCAGATCACGCTTCTGGCCCTGGCGGTGGCGGTGATCGGCGGTGTTGGGCTGGCGGTCCTGTTCAACCAGAGCCGCTTTGCCGAGATGTCCTTCTACCCCTATGCGGTGATCCTGCAGGTGACGCCGGTCGTGGCGATTGCGCCCCTGATCTTCATCTATGTCGAGAACCGGACGGTTGGCCTTCTTCTGTGCGCCTGGATCGTGGCCTTCTTCCCGATCCTGTCGAACACGACGCTGGGGCTGAATTCGACCGACCACAACCTGCGTGACCTGTTCCGGATCTACGGCGCCTCTCGCTGGCAACGCTTGCGCTATCTGCAGCTGCCCTCCGCCCTGCCCTATTTCCTTGGGGGTCTGAGGATCGCGGGCGGCCTGTCGCTGATCGGCGCCATTGTCGCAGAATACGTGGCGGGAACCGGTGGGATCGGGTCGGGCCTGGCGTTCCGGATCCTGGAGGCGGGGTATCGGTTGAATATCCCACGCATGTTCGCGGCGTTGCTGCTGATCGCGGTGACGGGGGTGGTGATCTTCGCCGGGCTGTCCTTCCTGTCGCACATGCTTTTGCGCAGGTGGCACGAAAGCGCGTTGAAGCGGGACAGCTGATGCGGGCGCTGGTCGTCTTTGCGCATCCCTGTGAGGAAAGCTTTTCCGCCGCGCTGAAGGATGTGGTGGTGGGGCGGCTGGCCGCGCGGGGGTGGCAGGTGGACCTTTGCGACCTTTACGCCGAAGGCTTCGACCCGGTGCTGACGGCCGAGGAGCGCCGCGCCTATCACGACATTCCGGGCAACACCGCGCCGGTTGCGGCGCATGTCGACCGGCTGCGGGCGGCAGAGGCGCTGATCTTCGTCTATCCGACCTGGAACTTCGGGTTCCCTGCGATCCTGAAGGGGTACATCGACCGGGTGTTCCTGCCGGGAGTATCCTTCGTCCTGAAGGATGGTCTGGTGGCCCCCGGCCTACGGCATATCCGCAAGCTGGCCGTCGTCACCAGCTATGGCGCCACGCCCTTCCGCGCCTGGGCCGCCGGGAACCCGCCCAAGCGCTATGTCACACGCGTGCTGCGCTATATCAGCCGCCCGGACCGGTTGCGGTATCTGGCGCTTTACGACATGAACCGGGCCAATGACGCCCGCCGCCGGGCCTTCCTCGCCCGTGTAGCCGCAGAGATGGACCGCCTGTGACCAAAGCGCTTGTCGTCTATTGCCACCCGAAGGAGGGCAGCTTCACCTCGGCCGTCCGCGACACCGTTCTGGCGCGGCTGGCGGCCAAGGGGGCGGAGGTGCGGGTGATCGACCTTTATGCGCGCGGCTTCGATCCGGTGCTCGCCCTGGCCGAGTGGGAGGGCTATGTCGACACGCCTGCCAACCGCGCGCCGGTGGCGGCGGATGTGGAGGCGCTGCAATGGGCAGATACGCTGATCTTCGTCTACCCGACCTGGTGGTATGCCCTGCCCGCCCTGCTGAAAGGCTGGCTGGACCGGGTGTTCCTGCCGGATGTGGCTTTTCTCATGCCCGCCGGTCCGAACGAAACGATCCGCCCCGGCCTGACCAACATCACGCGGCTGGGGGTCTTCACCACCTGCGGCGCCAGCTGGTGGCTGACGACCTTTGTGGGCAGCCCCGGCAAGCGGATGCTGATGCGCGGGATCGGGCTTTTGTGCGCCCCTCGCGCCCGCAAGGTCTTTGCCGCGCATTACCTGATGGACACCTCCACCCCCGAAAGCCGCGCCCGGCATCTGGCTAGGGTCGCCGAGCGGATGGACCGCCTTCTGCGCTGACGCCCCTTGCAGCCCCCTGCCCGATCCGCTATCCCCATCGCACCTCGACGGCGGGTTGGCGGAGAGGTTACGCAGCGGATTGCAAAGCCGCTAAGAAATCCGCGCCCCCGCAAGACTTACCCCCTAAAATGGTATCACGACAAACCGGGAACGCCTGGCGAACGTGATACGGGCCTCGGCCGTCGCTATGGCTAAGGTTGTCACCCTTCACGGCGCGCGGCCGGGCGGGTGGGCAAAGGATCGGTGGGCGTGGATTGAGGCGGTTATCGCCGATGGTCAGCTTACCCCTTTGGCGCGGCTGGTGGCCGTTGTCCTGGCCCAAGGCTTCGCTAATCACGAAACCGCAGAGTGCAGGCCGGGGCTTGCCGCCCTGGTGCAGAAGGTTGCCAGCTCGAGGGCTTCTGTCATGCGGGCGCTTGCCGATTTGCAGGCGGCCGGATGGCTAGAACGGCGCGGCGGGGAAGCGCCTGGACGGGCGGCGGGATACGCCTTCCGGCGGCCGGAACCCGTCTCAAAAATGAGACCCGAACCCGTCTCACCCGTGAGACCCGAACCCGTCTCACCTGTGAGCGCAACGGGTCTCATTCCTGAGATTTCCCCCTGCACCCCCTATAAGGATAAACCACAATTGAACCACAATGCGCGCCCGCACCCTCGGGCTATGATCAGGGGGCTTCCGAAACCGCAATGCACGACCACGGTCGTTGTCCCCGGATCATGGGCGGCGGAACGGTGGGACGCATGGCTTCAGGCCGAGGGCTTCCCGCCCCTCGAGCGGATCGGCCGGAAGATCGAAGGCGGGTTTGAAATGCCGATCACCGTTGCCCCGGCCAAGGCGGAGCAAGTGCCCTACGGCATCGCCCGGCGGTGGGCGGATTGGCTGAGAAGCAGAGCTTGAAAAAATCCAGAGGGCAGGAAAATGCACAACAGGCAGGAAGAGCGTGAAGAATGGTTGCGGGGCGTGAAGTCGATTGCCGACTTCTTGGGGGTGAGTGACCGCACGGTGAAGCGGTGGATTGCCTCGGCGGCCGGGTTCCCGGTGCATCGGGTGGGGGGGCACTACGCGGCCCACACGGCGGATTTGCGCGCCTGGACCGCTAAGGGTGGTGGACGGCGGGCCGCCTGAATGTCCCCTTTTGTCCCCTCTTGGCACTTTTTGTCCCCTTTTGTCACCTAGGCACTACCCCTAGCGGCGGGCGTATGAATTGAGGCTATGAAAAAGCCCGGTTTCCTTTCCCGCCTCTTCCGCCCCTCGACCAAGGGGCTTGCCGATCCCGGCCCCGAAGTGTGGGGGTTCTTCGGGCTTACCGCCCCGGCGGCCGGGATCACGATCAGCCACGCCCAAGCCTTGCAAGTGCCCGCCGTGGCCTCGGCCGTCCGCCTGATTTCCGAGGCAACCGCAATCCTTCCCTGTCGGGTGATGGAACGTCAGGCGGACGGCACCTTTGCAGAAGCGCCCGATCACGAAGTGAACGAATTCCTTCAGGTTCGGGCAAACGACTGGACCACGCCCTTCGAGCTGATCCGCGACCTGGTGATTGACGGCTTGACCGATGATCGGGGCGGCCTGGCGCATGTGAATTACGGCGGCGGGCGGCCTTTCGAAATCATTCGCTACCGCACGGGCGTCATGAGCGTGACCTATGACCCGGTTACGAATGAACCGACCTATCGCGTTGACAACCGCCGCATTCCCCTGGCCGAGGCCCTTCACCTTCGCAGCCCCTTCGGCAAGTCGCCCCTGTCCCTGGCCCTTCAGGCAATCGGGGTGGCGCACGTTCTGCAAAACCACGCGGCGGGCCTCTTCTCGAGGGGGGCGCGGCCGTCCGGTGCCCTGAAGTTTCCGAAGGGCATGGGTGAGGAAAGCGTGAAGCGGGCGCGGGCCGCCTGGCGCGAAACCCACGAGGCCGAGGGCGAAACCGGCAAGACGGCAATCCTGTATGACGGGGCCGAGTTTGAGGCTTTCACCTTCGCCTCTACCGATGCGCAATTTCTGGAAAACCGGAAGTTCCAAATCCTCGAGATTGCCCGTCACTTCCGGGTGCCGCCGTCCATGATCTTCGACATGGACCGCGCGACCTGGGGCAACACCGAACAGATGGGGCGCGAGTTCCTGACCTATTCCCTCGAGCCTTGGCTGAAGGCCCTCGAGAGCGCCTTTCAACGGGCGTTCTTCTACTCGGCCGAGGATCGGGGCCGCTATGTGGTCCGCTTCGACCGGGACGACATGACGCGGGCAGACTTCGCCACCCGGTCAAGCGTCGTCAACACCCTGATTGCTTCGAAGGTGATCAACCCGAACGAGGGCCGCGATTGGTTTGGCTACGGGCCGAGGCCCGGCGGCGACGAATTCGAAAATCCGAACATCAACCCGGAAGCGGGCGGGCAGGCCCCGGCCAAAGAGCCGGGCCAAGAGGCAGGGGGCAACGGTGCTGACAGTCAGCCAGATTGAAGCGAACGCGGAAGATCAGGATCGGGGGGCCTGGTGCGACCTGGTGGAACCGTTCCGGGGTGAGCGGATCGGCATCCGGCTTTTGATTGCCGGGCCGGATAGTGCCACCCAAGGGGCCGCGCAACTGAAGCTGGCCGATGAATTGGCGGCCGAGCTGGACGAAAGCGGGCGCGTGTCTGCGGCGGCGCGGGAAGCGGCCCGCCTGCGGTGCCTGGCGCGGTGCGTCAAGGATTGGGAAGCCGAGGAAGACGGCAAGCCGGTGCCCTTCAGCTTCGCCAATGTCCTTCGCCTTCTGAAGGCGGCGAAGTGGGTGCAGGCGCAAGCCGATGCTTTCGCGGGGGACCGGCGGCGGTTCGCCCCGGATCGGGGGGAAGAATGAAGCGCCTCGAGCTGAAGGCGGCGTGGACCGTCACCGAAGAGGGCGAGCTGGTCGGGCTGGCCTCGGTTTTCAACACAAGGGACCGGGGCGGGGATGTGGTGCGTAAGGGGGCCTTCAGAAGCGCCCGCGCCCCACTTCCGATGCTGGCAAGCCATGATCAAGCGGACGTGGTGGGGGTTTGGGATGCCCTCGAGGAAGTGGCCGAGGGCCTGAAGGTCAAGGGCCGCCTGCTGGTTAAGGAAGTGGCCCGCGCCCGTGAGGTGCTGGCCCTGATCAAGGAAGGGGCCATGACGGGCCTTTCCATCGGATACGTCACCCGCAAGGCGAACCGCACCCAAGGCGGCCGCGACCTGGTGGACGTGGAGCTTTTGGAAGTTTCCGTAGTCGCGGTGCCCATGCACCCCGATGCCCGGATCACGGATGCGAAATCACAGAAAGGAACGGACATGGACCCCGAAGAGCTGGAAACCAAGCTGAAGGAAATCGAAACGAAGTCGCAGAAGGCGGCCGAGGCCCTGATTGCGGCGGCCGTGGCGGCGGCGACGAAGCCCTTGACCGACCGACTGGCGGCCGTGGAAGCGAAGAGCAACCGCGCCAAGGGTGGGGGCGAGAACGAAGAGCCGAGCGAAGAGCGCAAGGCGTTCCGCGCCTATATCCAGCGCGGCAACCTGGCCGAGGAAGCCAAGGCGCTGACCGTCTCGACCGATCCGAGCGGCGGCTATCTGGCCCCGCCGGAATTCAACGCCGAAGTTCTGCGGGACATCGTGGAAATTTCCCCGATCCGGTCCCTGGCATCGGTGCGGGGCACCAATGCGCCTTCGGTGATCTATCCGACCCGGAAGCCGATGGGCAACGCAACCTGGGATGACGAGCTGGACGACGAAACCGAAACCGCGTCGAACAACATCTTCGGCACCCTCGAGGTTGTGGGCAAAGGCATGTCAACCTTCGTGGACGTGTCGAACATGCTTCTGCAAGACGCGGCCGAGGTCGAAACCGAAGTGCGGGTGGCCCTGGCCGAAGACTTCGAAAAGAAGGAAACCGTCGCCTTCTGCAACGGCAACGGTGTGACGCAGCCCGAAGGGTTCATGACCAACACTTCGGTTGCCGAGTTCAACAACGGACATGCGACCGTCCTTCAGGCCGATGCCCTGGTGAAGTTCCTCTATTCCATCACCCCGACCTATCGGAACGCTGGCGTGTGGGTCATGAACGGCACGACCCTGGGCCTGGTCCGCCTTCTGAAGGATGGGCAGAACAACTACCTGTGGCAGCCGTCCTATCAGGCGGGCCAGCCTGAAACGATCCTCGGCCGCCCGGTGGTCGAAGTCATCGACATGCCGGACCTGGCGTCGGGAACCTTCCCCATCGCCTATGCCGACTTCAGCGGCTACCGCATCCTGGACCGCCTGGCCCTGTCGATGCTGGTGGACCCCTATTCGCAGGCAACCCGCAAGATGACCCGCTACCACGCGGGGCGGCGTGTCGGCGGCAAGGTGATCATGCCCGCCAAGTTCAAGAAACTGAAGATGGCCGTCTAAGGCCCCTGAAACCTTCGGCGGGGCCGGAAGGCCCTGCCCCTCACCAAGAAAGGACATGGCGCGATGCGCGATCTTTATAACAACCTGAATGAGGCGAAGGCGCTTGACCCCGCCGTGTTCACGGCCGCCGCGAACGGTGCAACCGTGGACCTGATCAACGCTTCGGGCGTCATGTTCGCCCTGGCAACCGGGGCAATCGCGGGGGCGGGTGTCTTCGGCGCGAAGCTTCAGGAAAGCGCGGACGGTTCCACCTGGGCGGACGTGCCCGCGAAGTGGGTGCAGTCCGAGGCCCCGGCCGTCCTGGCGGCAAGCTCGAGCTATCGCCTCGGCTACCTGGGAAAGCTGCGCTATGCGCGCCTGGTGCTGACCTACACTTCGGGCACGTCCATTGCGGCGGCCGCCGTGGCGATCCTGCGGCCCCTGTCCCGTCCGGCCGTCTGATGCCCCGGAAGCCGCCTCGGCTTTGCTCTTGTGGCCTGGTGATCCCGGCCGGTGAGCGGTGCGAGTGCGAGGCGGCGCGGGATCGGGATCGGAAGGCCCGCTTCGACATGAAGCGCCCTTCCTCTTCGGCCCGTGGATACACAAGCGCATGGGATAAGGCCCGCGCGGCCTTTCTCGAGAAACACAAGCGGTGCCTTCGGTGCGGTGATCCCGCAACGGTGGTGGACCACAAGACCCCCCACAAGGGCGATAAGGGCCTCTTTTGGGATCGGGACAACTGGCAACCCTTGTGTGCCCCCTGTCACAACAGCGCGAAGCAAAAGGCCGAGCGCGCAAGCCTGAAGAGGTAACGCAATGGCGATCTACAGCATGAAAGGGGCCAAGATTTCCATTGGCCTTGCGGTGGCGATGAAGAGCGGCGCATGGGTTGCCGGTGACTTCACCACGCCCCTGACGACGAAGACCGAGATCAAGGAACCTGAAACCCTGGCGGCCGCCGGGGAAGAGTTCGCGGAGCTGGCCTTCGAAAACGTGACCGATGGCACGGTGCGTGTCCTGAAGGGTGCGCGGAAGGGTGGCCTTCTCGAGTTCACCCACGGGCATGACTACGCGGACGCGGGGCAGATTGCGGTGAAGGCGGCCTTCGAAGCCGAAACCGACTATGCCTTTGAGGTCGAATGGGCGGACAAGCCCACGGCCGGTGCATCGCCCAAGAACAGTCGTCGCATGTTCGTCGGCAAGGTCATGAAGCTGAGCGATGGCGGCGAAGGAACCGGCGTCGGCAAGCTCACCTATTCGGTGCAGCTCAACAGCAACATCGTCCGCGTGAACGCCTCGGCGACCTGATCACTGGCCGGGGGGTGGTCTCAAACTTTGGGATCACCCTCGGGGACCGGCGCGGGGTGGTCCGCGCGAGATTTGCGGGAAATAGGGTTTTTCGGTCATGGCGGTGGCATCAATCGACGAGCTGAAGGAAGAGCTTTCCTTCACGGCCGACCTGGGTTCGGTCGATGACGACATGTTGACCCGCCACCTGGTGACGGCCGAGGCGGTGATTGAGCGCCACTTGGGCTTCACCTTCGCGGCCGAGTATGCGCCCCCGGCGGCGGCGCCCGCGCCCCTGAAACAAGCCGTCCTTTGGCTGGCCGTGGACTACTACGAAGGGCGCGGCCGCCCCGATGGGGCCGAGGCCCTGCCCCCACACGTGGCGGACCTGGTGCACCTCTACCGGGAATGGAGTTTCTGACATGAGCGACGGCGGGCTTTCCTCTTTCCAAAGGCGGATGCGGGCTATCCCGGAAGCCGTCCGGCGGGCCGTGGGGCCTTCGCTGGTGGCGGCGGCCGAGGACGTGGCCGAGGTGCAGCGCGCCCTTGCACCCGTGGACGAAGGGGAGCTTCGCGCCTCAATCGTGGTGACGGGGCCGGGCCAGTCAACGCCCGCCTATTCGCAGCCGGGCGGGGCCTTCGCGGTGCCCGAAAATGCGGCCGCCGTGACGGCCGGGAATTCAGAAGTTCGCTACCCGCACCTTCAGGAATTCGGCACGTCCTTTCACCCGGCGCACCCGTTCTTCTGGCCCGGTTTCCGGCTTCGCAGGAAGGCGGCCGCCGCGAAGATCAAGCGGGCAATCGGCAAGGCCGTGAGGGCCGCAAAATGATGCCTTCCGTTGAGGTTCAAAAGGCGATCCGCGCCCGCCTGGTCGGGGCCTCGGCCGTTGTCGCCCTGGTGCCTGCCGCGAACATCCTGGACCGGCACAAGCGCCCCGCGCCTTACCCTTCGATCATCCTGGGCGAGGGGCAGGCGGTAGACGAAGGTTCGGACGTGGGCCGCCTTCGCGTCCGCGTCTATTCCGAGCTGCACCTGTGGACACTCGAGCCGTCTTTTGAGCTGGCCGCGACGGTGGCGGGCAAGGTTCATTCCGCCCTCTTCGCGCCCCGCCTCGACCTGGGCGCGGGCTTCCATTGCGCTGACTGCAAGGTGTCTAGCGCCCGCTTCCTGCGCGACCCGTCCGGCGATGTGGCGCACGTGGTGGTGACGGTTGAAACCCTGGTGCATGGGGTGGCGGCATGAGGCCCGGCAAGCTGGCGGCAATCGTGACGGTGCAGCGGTGGACGCCCTCGAGCGTGAACGCCTTCGGCACGGCGGGCGGGACCTGGCAACACCTGGCCACCATGCGGGCCGAGCTGGTGACGCTATCGCTTGAAGAGGCGATGGCAGCGCGGGGCGCAAGCGACGAAACTGGCCTGGTGTTCCGGGTGCGCGATCTGGTGCAGATCGGCACGGCCGACCGGCTGGCCTTCCGCAACGCCTGGCACCAGATCAAGGAAGTCCGCGAGCTGACCGAAGAGCGCGCCCTCGAGCTGCATTGCGTGAGCTTCAAGGGGCAAGCCGCATGAGGGGGACGAAGCCGCATATCAGGATTGAACGGGACGCCCTGTCGGGCGACATGCCCGCGCCTGACTGGTTTTCCGAATGGTCGAAGGCCGAGTGGGAGCGCGTCTTGCCGAAGCTGGTGGAGCGCAAAATTCTGACCGTGGACAACCTCGGCACCCTGGAAAACTACTGTGTGCAGATGGGCCTTGCCCGCGAAATGGAAGCCGAAATTCGGAAGATCGGCGCGGTCCAACTGATCTACAGCCTGGACAAGGAAGGCGTTGCCCGCGTGACGGGAAGCCGGAAGAACCCGGCCGTTGCTATCCAGTCCGGCGCTATGGACAAGGCCCGCCTGATGGCGGCCGAGCTTGGCCTTACCCCGGTTTCCCGGTCCCGTCCGACCGTCTCAAAGGACGAAGCCGACCGCGACACGCTCTTTGATTGGGAGGCCGGTTGATGCTTCGCCCCGCCTGGATTGATCAGCCGGAGCTGATCCCCGATCCCCTGGGCTACGGGGAGCGGGCCGTTTCCTTCCTGAAGAAACTTCGCCACCCGAAGAACCCCGCGCCCGGCCACCCTTTCCAGCTCGACCCCTGGCAAGAGGCAATCGTGAAAGCGATCTACGGGCCGAGGAACCCGGATGGCACCCGCATTGTGCGGCGGGTGGTCATGCTTCTGCCCCGTGGCAACCGGAAGACTTCGCTTTGCGCGGCGCTGACGATCCTGCACCTGGTGGGGCCGGAACGGATGCCCGGCGGGCTGACTGTCTCGGCCGCCTCGGCCCATGAGCAGGCCCGCGAATTGTTCCTTGAAGCGGCGATGATCATTGATCACGACCCGCGCCTTTCCGAGCGCCTGAAGGTCCGCGACTACACGTCCGAAATCAGCTATCCCGACATTCGCGCCCGCTATGTCGCGGTTGCGGCCGATGGCAAGGTGCTGCACGGGAAAACCCCGAATGTCGTTATCACCGACGAGCTGCACGCCTGGGAAGGGCGCGCGGGCCGATCCCAATGGGACGCCCTAGAAAGCGCCCTGGTGAAGGTGCCCGGCACGTTGATGGTGATCCCCACCACGTCCGGCCGAGGGCAAGAAAACATCGCCTGGCAAGTGGTGAGCTACGCAATCAAGGTGCAGAAGGGTGAGGTCGAAGACCCGGCCCTGTTGCCGATCATTTTCATGGCCGAACCTGAAGACGATTGGACCGATGAAGCCCTGTGGGAAGCTGTCAATCCGGGGATGCCCTATGGCTATCCCGACCGGGTGGGCTTCCGCGACAAGGCTAAGAAAGCCGTCCATAGCGCCTTGGACCGCGACGGGTTCCTTCAATACAACCTCAATCGGTGGATGGATGCCAGCACGTCGCCCTTTGTGGAAATGCACGTCTATGACCGGGGCGATTGGCCGGTTGACCTAGACGAGCTGGAAATGTCGCAAGCCCCCGTCTGGGTGGGGGTGGACCTGTCGAAGAATGACGACCTAACGGCCGTGGTGCTGGCCTGGCGCGACGAAAGCGAAGACGGCTATCACGTCCACCCCTATTTCTTCTGCCCCGAAGAAACCCTTCGGCAGCGCGGCGACCGGCACGGGGTGGACTATGTGCGGTGGGCCGAGGAAGGCTTTATCCAGACCACGCCCGGCAACACGGTGGACCTTCGGCACGTCGAAGCTTTCATTCGTGAGCTTTGCGCCCGGTTCCGGGTGGAAGAGGTGGCCTTTGACCCGACCTTTGGCCGCGTCATGATGGCGAACCTTGCCGAAGACGGGATCAACGCGGTTGAGTTCCGGCAAGGGTGGGCCAGCATGGCCCCGGCGGTGAAAGAGCTTGAAAGGGTGATCCTGGCCGGGCGGTTCCGGCACGGCGGCAACCCGGTCCTTCGCTGGAATTTTGAGAACGTCCAGATTGAAACCGACCGGGCCGGAAACCGCATGTTCCACAAGGGCAAGAGCGGCAACAAGATTGATGGGGCGGTGGCCTGTGCGATGGCCGTGGCCCGCGCGGCCGCCGGGGGCGAGCGGTTCACCACGAAAGCGAGCTGGTTTGAAGATGACATGTGGACGGCATGAGGCGCGGGCATGAGTGACGCGGACGAAAGACTTATCGTCATGCTCGAGGCCCGCATTGCGGAATTCGAAAAGCGCATGGCCTCGGCCGAGCGGCGGGGCACCCGAACCTATACCGGCCTGGCGCGCGGTTCCCGATCCGCAACCCGGCAGATGGAAGCCGATATGACTTCGGCCGCCGCGCGGATCAATCAGGCGCTTGCCACCACGTCTAGCAAGGTCGGAACCTTCGCTAAGGCGTTCATTGGGGGCCTGGCCGGTGGCGCGGTGATTTCAATCCTCGGATCGGTCAATTTCCAGCTTGCCGGGACCGTGCGGGCACTGGCCGAGGTCGGGGACCAAGCGAAGCGGGCCGGGGTTTCGGTGCAGGCATTCCAAGAGCTGCGCTATGTGGCGGAACAAAACCGCATTCCGATTGATGCCCTCACCGATGGCATTAAGGAAATGCAGCTTCGCCTTGATGAATTCATCACCACGGGATCGGGACCGGCGGCCGAAAGCCTGGCCCGCATGGGCTACACGGCCGAAGAGCTGAAGGCGAAGCTTGCCGATCCTTCGGCCCTGTTGCTTGAAATGATCGGCCGCATGGAAGGCTTGAACGAAGCCGCGCAAATCCGGGTGGCGGATGAAGTCTTCGGCGGGACGGCCGGGGAGCGTTTCGTTGAGCTGCTTTCCTTGGGCGAAGAGGGGATCAAGGGGCAAATCGACCGCGCCCGCGAATTGGGCCTGGTGATCGAAGAGGACACGATTGCGAAGGCGGCGGCGCTTGATGCTAAGTTTGCCGAGGTCGGGGCGCGCATCACGACCTTGTGGCAAAGCGCGGTGGTCGGGGCGGCCGAGTTCTTCGGCTTTGTCGAAGATCAGAACGTGAAGTTTTTCCGCACGGTGTCCAATTACGAAGCCGTTATGGAGAAATTCGGCAGCGTGGAAGCGGCCGCCGCCCTGGCCGGTGGGTGGCAACAGCTCGAGGCCGTCCTAGCCGAAAGCAACGCGGCCGAGGTCCTGGACGAAATCGCCTATCGCTATGACAGTCTGCAAGACACGGCCGGGCGGGCAACCTCGGCAATGGCCGGGGACATTCAAGCCCTGGCCGATGAATACCCGATCCTAAGCGAAGCCCTGGCGTCCATGTCTTCCGAGGTGGACCGGCTTTCCGTCCTGCTAGAGCAAGCCTTGAACGCGGGCGACGTGGAAGCGGCGCAGCAATACTCGGCCGAGCTGGGGGTTGCGGTGCAGAACCTCGAGGCGGCGCTGATCAGCGCGGACAACCTTTCCGCCCTGGACCTGTCGGGGGCGGTGTCCTGGGCTGGAAGCTTGGCCCAAGCCTTCGACCTGGTGGCGGCAGCCGCGCAAAGGGCGGCGGCAGCCTCTTCCCTCGGCATGGACACGGGCACCCCGCTTTCGGGCGACGTTGGCGGCATGATGCCCCCTTCGGTCGAAGGGGTGACGACAAGCCCGCGTCCGCCCAAGGCCCCGCCGCTTTTGGGCGAACCTGGCAAGCCTGGTGGCGGCGGCGGCCGAGGCGGTGGGGGTGGCGGGGGATCAAGGCGGATCGAGGCCCTTCTAGCCGACCTTCAGACCGAGCGGGAAATCCTTGAAGCCTGGTATCAGGAAAGCCTCGAGCTGCTGAACGGCGCGACCGATGCTCAGCTTGAAACCCTTGGCGGCCGTCATGAGGCAATCGAGCGCCTCGAGGCCGAACATATGGAACGCCTGCGGAATATCCGCGACGAAGGGCAAGGCGGCATCCTGGCCGATGCGGAAACGTTCTTCGGGGAAATGGCCTCGGCATTCTCGGCCGGTGGCGACAAGATGGCGAAGGCGGCCCGCGTCTTCGGTGCCCTCGAGGCGGCGGCAAACGTGGGGCGGGCGCAAGCGCAAGTCCTGGCCGATCCTACCCTCCCCTGGTGGCGGAAAATCCCGGCCATGCTGTCGATCGGCGCGGCCGGTGCGAAGGTGGTGGCATCCATCCGAGGCGGGGGAAGCGGTGGCGGTGGTGGTGGGGCCTCGAGCGGCGGCGGGGGCGGTGCTGCACCTGGTGGCGGCCGTCCGTCCGATGGGCCTTTGCGCGTCCTACTCGAGGGGATCAAGGACGGCGAGAAATACGAAGGCGCGGCGCTGCGGCGCATGTTTGACGCCCTGGCAAAGGAAGCCGGGGATCGGGGATTGGTTTTTGCGAGGTCGGCGGGATGATCCTGTTTCATGCGGGCATGGCGGCCCCTGCAACGCCCTTCGCCCTCTTCCGCAACCTCTTCACCGATCCGGGGGTGAGCTTCAGCGCGTCCAGCACGGCGGTGGGCTTCGACCCGTCTTCGGTGGCGGCCGAAAACACCTATCAGGAATGGAAGGCGGGCAGCACGGCCGCAAGCGTGACTGTGGACATGGGCAGCGCGAAGAGCCTGGACACGGTGGCCCTGGCCGCAAACAACTTCGGGACCGTGGGGGCACGGGTGCAGGCGCAATACAGCCTGGACGCGGTGAGCTGGACCACGCTTGCCACCTCGGCAACCCTGGTGCGCAACTGGCCCCTTGCGGTGCTCACGGCCGCCCCCGTCTCGGCCCGCTACATTCGCTTCAACTTCGATCAGACCCCGTTGCCCTCGGCCCCCGTGACGGTGGGTGTTGCGGCCGCCGGGTTGCGCCTGGATTTCCCCGGATGGCTGGCCCCTGACTTCACCCGCCCGGCCGATGCGGCCGTGATCGAGGCGCAGCCGTCCACTTCACTTGAAGGGCAATACCTGGGCACGATCATCCGCCGCAAAGCGGGCCGCCTGTCGCCTCGGCTGTCGCCCCTGCCCCGCGCATGGGTGGATGCAAACCTTGCCGCCTTCCGGGCCTATTACGACGAAGCGCGGCCGTTCTTTTTTGCGCCTGGCCCGTCCGCCTTTGCCGATGACCTGGTTTATGGGTGGCGCGGCGCTGGCACCTCGGAATTGCGGCCGGTGATCCAGTCCGGCGGCCGCGCGGTGTCAATCGGGATGGAGCTGGATTTCCATGCCGCGTGAGCCTGTCACCTTCGTTGAAATCGACATGGACCGTTGTTCGCGGACCTGGGGCGTTGCCCCGTGCACGGCGGCCCTTGCGGCCGAGGTGCCCCGGAAGTGCTTTAACACCTTCGGCACGTGCCGCGCGAAGGACGCCTTTGCCTCGGCCCCCTACACCCTGCGCTTTTGCGAGAACCGGCCGAACCTTCCGAAGGGGACGATTTACTTTCCCTTCCTCGAGCGGGTTTCGCAGATCACGGCGACGGTGAACATTGCCGGATCGGACGAAGACATGTCGCCCCTCGGCCGTCGCGCCACGGTGAAGGTTTCCTTCAGGGATGCCCGGTTTAACGACCTGGGGCTTGATCCCTATCGGGCCGAGCGGATCAGCGGCGCGGCGCAATGGGGCGGGGTAGGATACAACCCGGAAACGCGGGGAACATTCTTCGGCAAGCTTCGCGCCCGGTGGCCGCACTACACGGGGCGGCCGCTTCGCATCCTTGAGGGCTACCTTGACGGCGGGGTGTTCACCCTCGAGCAAACCCGGCACTACGTCCTGACCGACTGGATAGGGCCGGACGAAGATGGGCTTGTGCAGCTCGAGGGCAAAGACCCCATGTCCGCCCTAGCCGATGATCGGGCGTTGTTCCCGCCGCCGTCTAATGGCGTCCTGTCGGCTGATATGGCGGCCGGGGTGGGGGTGGCCGCAACCTTGCTTCCGGCGGGGATCGGCAACCTGGAGTATCCCGCCGTCGGGCGGGCAAAGATCGGATCGGAGATCCTGGCCTACACCCGCACGGGCGACGTGATCACCACAACGGCGCGGGGCCTGGCCGGAACCTCGGCCGCCACGCATTCGACCGGGGACACGGTGCAGCATGTGGAATTCGTCAATGCAGAGCGGATTGACGACTTTGCCGAGCGGGTGGCGCTGACGCGGCTTCCTGCGGCCCTGGTGCCCAAGGCGACGAAATGGGCGCCTGAAGTGTCGCGGTGGATGCCCGCCGTAAAGCTCACGACCCACATTGCCACCCCGACCGGCATTGCCGAGCTTTTGGGAAGCCTGGCCGTCCTGGGGGTTTCGATCTTTTGGGATGACGTGGCGCAAGAGATGGCCCTGAAGCCGAACCGCCCGCCGGACGGGGATACGGTTTACCGGCTGACCGAACGCGATCACCTGAAGGCGGTTTCAACCGAAGATCGGAACGCGGACCGCCTGACGGAAATCAACTTCTGGACGGTGCAGATTGACCCGACGAAGAGCGCGAAGGACACGGGCAACTATCGGCGGGTGTCTGTCTTCCCCGATCTTGAAGCAATGGACGCCCGCGCCTTCGGGGATACCCGCATTCGGAATGTCCTTTGCCGGTGGTTTGACGAAGGGGCCGATACCGTGGTTTCGGGCCTCGGCCGCCGCCTCTTGGGCCGCTTCAAGACGGCACCCCGGCACCTGAAGGTGACGGTTGACCCGAAGGACCGGACTATTCCCCTTGCGGCCGTGGTCGAAGTCACTTCGCGCCAGTTCCAAGACGACACGGGCAACAGCCTTCCGAACCTCATGCAAGTGATCAGCCGGGAACCGACCGGCGCGGGGGGAGAGGTGGAGTATGTCCTTCAGGCTTTCCAGTTCGCGGGGCGCTACGCCTATGCGACCGAAAACACCCGGCCGAGCTATGCGGCCTCGAGCGAAGCGCAGCGGGCGCGCGGCATGTATGCGGCGGACAATACGACGAAGAAAATGAGCAACGGCGACGAACCTTATAGGGCGATCTAATGACCGACTATGTTCCATACACGGCGGCAGAGTATGCCCCCGACGCACCCGCAACGGCCCTACATTTCCAGCGATGGTTTGAAAACTGGATTGCCGGTTTTGAAGGTGCCCCCGGTGCCCCGCGGTTGACGTATCCGGCCATGGGGTCCTGGTATTCAACGGCGGGGGATATCGGGACATATGTGTTTGCGGCCCGCACTGGTGATGTGGCCTTCGGCGCAACCGTTGCCGGTTCCAGCCTGACGCCCACGAGTGCCGCGCGCAGCATAAGTGGCCTGGGCGGTTCAAATGCTGCAACCCTCAACAGCGGATCGGCCCTTAGCGGAACGTGGCGCTGCATGGGCACCTTCGATCAAACCGTGACATCTGCGAACGATGGCAGCGGCGGAAACAACACCATTTTGGGGGCAACGCTATGGCAGAGGATAGCCTAATCCGCAACTGCACAATGAATGCTGACGGCAGCATTGATTGTGAGTTCAGGCACCCGGCGATTGGCTGGATACCCTACACGGCGCGGGAAAGTGACCCTTACGAATTGGGGCGCATGATCTTCGCGGAAGCTCTTCGCCTTCTGCAAGACGGCGGGGGCATTCCGGTTCCCTGATTTGCCGGACCAAAAGGGAACAATCAAAAATGACGAGAGAGGCAGGAATGAGAAGGGCAACGGATGGGGTGGCGGGCTTGGGGCTTTTCACCCCGGCATGGCTTCCCAAGCTGGAAACGGCAAGCGCGGTGGCGGCGCACCTGGTGCCGATCCTTTCGGCCGCATGGCTGGCGCTTCAGATCGGGCGCTTCCTGTGGACTTGGTGGAGGGGCCGCCATGCGGAAGAGTGAAGCGGGGATCATCGCGGCGGCCGTGGTGGCGCTGGCCCTGCCCCTGGTGCAGCTATGGGAAGGCCGGTCCCTGGTGGCCTATCGGGACATTGCCGGGATACCGACCATTTGCGACGGGGAAACGCGGGGCGTGAAGATGGGCGACCGCGCCACCCCGGCCGAGTGTGACGCTATGACCGAAGAGGCCGTGGCGGAATTCGAGGCGGCAATTCGGCCGTGCCTGCCCCGATCCCTTCCGACCGAAACCCGCGCGGCCTTTGTGGTCACGGCTTACAACATTGGGGCGGATGCCTTCTGCAAGTCCAGCATGGCCCGCCGTGCCTCGGCCGGTGATCTTCGCGGGGCCTGTGAAGCCCTGTTGATGTGGAACAAGGCGAAGGTGAACGGGAAGCTTCAGCCGGTGCGGGGCCTGACAAACCGCCGCCTGGCCGAGCGGGCGCTTTGTCTTCGGGGGGCGACGTGACCCGGTGGGGCATCCTGGCGGCCGTCTTCGGCGTCCTGGTGGCCGGGGCGCTGGCCCTCGAGCTGAAGGACACGCGGGCCGAGCTGGCGGCGGCCGAGGCGCGGGCGGCGGCCTTTGAAGAGGCGGCGCGCATTCATCGGCGGCACGTGGTGCAGCTCGAGGCGGCGAAGGCCGAGGCGGGCGCGCTTGATCGGGAATTGCAGGAAGGGGAAGGGGCCGATGCGGCTTTGTCTGATTACCTTGTGCGGGGCGCTGGGCGCGTGTGGCCCTGACCCGGCGGCCCTGGTGCCCCCGGATATGCTGGCACCCTGCCCCGGATGGCAGGGGCGGACGCCCGCGACTGAAGGCGAGTTGATCCGCGCGGGCGCGGCCGAGAAGGCCGGGCGGCAATGCGCGAACCTGAAGCTTGCCGGGGTGGCGGAAATCCTTGGGGGGCCGCAATGAAACATGACCCCTTCCGCCGCCTGTCGCGGATCATGTGCGAAGCCCTCGAGCTGCACCTGAAGGAAGGCGCGCGGCCGAGGGTGCCCGATGCCGGCGCGATCCTGTGGCGGTGCTTTGCCGATCTATGCGAGGGGCGGCGGTTTGGACCTTCCGGCCCCGATCCGATCAGCCTGGCCGAAATCCTGGCCTGGGCCGAGCTGCACAAGATGCCCTTCGGCCCGCGTCATGTCCTGGTGATCCGCGACCTGGATAGGGTTTGGCTGAAGGACGCGACGGCGAAGCCGGAAGCGCAGCCCCTCACCCCGCAAGGCTTTGATGCTGTCTTCGGCTAGACGATCTTCCGAGCGTTGTTCCGCGCTTCCCGTTCGGCCGCTTCCCGGCGCTTGTCGTCGTCTTCGCGGTATTGAAGCAACCGGCCGAGGCCGAGGGCGAGAACGCCCGCCCCGAAGGCGGCGGCGGCCGTGGTTTCATGCATCGCGCTACGGGCAGAAATCAGGATGAAGGCGGCGGCGGCGATTTGCAGCCAACCGGCAATGGTCACTAGCCAAGACATTACGTTTCCTCTGTCGTGATCAGAAAGACGCCCGGTGCCGTCTCTTTCATGCGGAAGGGTGAACCCATCGCATCAAGGCGAGCGTTGACTTCAGCAAGTCGCCCTATCTGTTCCGCCCTATCGGCGCTGGAAATTAGATAGTGGATTAGCCCGTCAAGGGAACCCACGTCCGCGCGGGGTGGCGGGTAGTGTTCCGCTAGGGTGGCGATGATTTCGGCATTCATGGAACGGCCGTTCCGATCCGCCGCGAGTTTGATCCGTTCCCGCATCCCCTCTGGAAACCGGACGCTAAAGGCATCCGCACCCTGGCCGGGCCTTAAGATTGACATTCGAAACCTCTTTTTCTCGCAATGAGTGAATTTTGTGCTTGACAGTCAATAATGGCACCATGCAACTAGTGGCACCATGCCACTACTAAGGGGTGCACTATGAGGAACGATCAATCCACTATGTTGCGGTGGCCCTCGAGCCTTCGCCAAGCGGTTGCCGAAGAGGCCCGCAAAAACCGCCGATCTATCAACAGTGAAATTCTTGCCCGGCTTGAAGCGAGTTTCGGCGGCCTCGAGTGGGCGCTGTCCCACCTGATGCCCTGCACCTGCGGGGCCGGGCGGCCGGACGTGACCTGGTGCGGAAGCGGGCAGCTCGAGGCCCATCACGTTCAATGTCCCTGCGGCAACGGAGTGACAGACGGGACCGAACACGGGGCGGCCGTCAAGTGGAATGCGCTTATGCGCAGCCGGAGGGCCGCAGCATGAACGCGCTTTCGGGTGCTGTCTTGGGCAACTGCCCGGTGTGCGCGGGCGCACCACGTGAGCGGCGGCTTCAAGGTGACGTGCTGGCCCGAAGAGGGCGGGTGCGGGGCGGAAAGTTCCCTTGGCATCACGGCGGCCGAGGCGGCGCACTGGTGGAACCTTGGGGCGCTTCGCCATACCCCTTCGCCTGGTGCGCGGGCGCTGATCGAACGGGCCGCACGGCGTCTTCTGGAATTGGCAGGGGCGCAACATGGGTGAGCGCCCCACCCCATGCGGCGGAAGCTGCATCGGTGCTGGCCGCGCCTCGGCCCGTTCCCGTGCAGCTTCCGCACGATAACCCCCGAAAGGAAAAGACCATGAAGACCGTTTACATGACTGCCCTTGCCCTCTTCGCTGTCTTCGCCGTCCCGGCCCTGGCCGAGACGCCGAACCGCACGACGATGGGGTGGAAGGAGTATGCCGAGGCGTCCGGCTGCATCTTCGTTGACAAGGGCGGCTATTCGAACCTGGCCCTTGCCTCGGACCCGTCCGACCCGTGCCCGGCGAAGGTGATCAACAGCTTCTGGGGCGTCGGTTCGCGCCTGGTGGACCCGGACGGCGTTCCCGGCAACGGCGACGAATACACCGTCTCGGACAACTGATCGGCCCGGCCCTATCTGTGTCCCGCCGCCACGTGCGGCGGGCATCACATAGGACCGCAACGGAAGGTGCTGCGATGCCCAAGGGCAAGATGAAGGAAACCCCCGAAGATCAAGCCGTGACGAAAAAGGCCCTCGAGAATTCGGGGGCTGCGCTTCTGGCCTTTGTCGAAGGGATCGAAGAGCTAGACGAACGCGCGGCCGAGCTGAAGGAACAGCGCAAGGCGAAGCTTGCCGCCGCAAAGTCCGAGGGCTACGACCCGAAGGCAATCAAGCAAGTGATCAAGCGGCGGGCCGAAACCTCGGAACAGGCGGCCGCGCGGGCCGAGCTTAGCGCGGTGGCGGACCTTTACTTTGTGGCCGTGACCGATGCCGAAAACGCCTGATCTTCTCTTCGCCTCGGAAAGGACCGCCGCCCGGCTTCTGGATATGAAGCCGGATGATTTCCGCGCCCTGGTGGACCGGGGGCACCTGCCCCCGCCCCGGCGGATCGGGGACGTTGAACGCTTCGACCTGGCCGAGCTGCAAGCCGTGATCCGGGGCGACCTGATAGGCGGCGGGGAAATGAAGTGGTGAAGCCCAAGCGATACCTTTGGGAGAAAAGCCCCGGCGTCTGGTATGTCCGGCGCAAGGGGCGTTACTACCGGATCACGGCGGCGCACGGGACCGAAGACTTCGACCGGCAATATTGGGCTATCCTGAAGGGCAACACCCCGGCGCGCATGAGCTGGAAAGCCCTGGTCGAAGCCTTCCGCGCCTCGGATCGGTGGCGCGACCTTAAGCCCCGCACCCGTGCCGATTACGACAAGTGCTTTGACTACATCGTGACCCGGAACGGGGATCGGGACGTGTCCCGCCTCACCCCGCGCGACGTGGTGGCGATGCTGGACGCGAACGCCCATCGGGTGCGGTTCGGCAACTATGTGGCGGCCGTCCTGTCTGTCCTGTGTGAGTTCGCGCGGGTGGATTTGGGATGGCTGAAGGACAACCCGGCAAAGGGCGTCCGCAAGCGCAAGGTGCCCCTCGAGCGGCAAGCCCCGCACCTGGTGCCCGATGATGCCACGGTGAAGCGGTGGCGGGCCGAGGCCCTGCCCCTGCCGCGCCTGATCTTCGAATTGGGTGTGGGGACCGTCCAGCGGCCGGGCGACCTGCCCCGGTTCCGGTGGGGCGACTATGACGGGGAAAGCTTGCGCCTGGTGCAGGGGAAGACCGGCAAGCCCCTTCGCCTGCCCGTCACGGCCGAGCTGCGCGAAGCCCTCGAGCTGGCCGCCGCCAATAGCCCGCAAGACCCCTCGGCCGCGATCCTGGTGGGGCCGGACGGGGCCGCCATGAAATACCGCTACCTGGCCGCCCTGATGCTGGCCGAGCGGCGGCGCTTGGGCCTCGAGCGGGCCTTTGACCTTCACGGGCTGCGCTTCCGGGGGGTGCAAGAGCTGGCATGGGCCGGGTGCCCCGATGAAGAGATTGAGGCGTATTCCGGCCATGCTTCGAAGGCGATGGTCCGGCACTACGCGGGGGAGGCCCGGCAGATCATGCGGGCCAGATCGGCGGCCGAACGGCGGGGGTGAACGGATACGGACCAAAAAAAGAACCTGATACGCAGGCTGATACGGATTGACGGGCAGAGGAAGAAAACCTAATGGACACAACAGCGAGGCGGGTTGGCGGAGAGGTTACGCAGCGGATTGCAAATCCGTGTAGACCGGTTCGATTCCGGTACCCGCCTCCACTTCTTTTCCCGACATGATCTGAAAATCCGGCTGTCACGCCCGGATTGTGGGCGCGAACAGCGGACTTTCTTGGGTGGCGCGGTGTCAGCTGGCAGCCACCGCCATCCGACATTTGCCTTGTGCCAGTGCTTGGGCAAGGTTGGTGCGGCGGATCAACCGGGACACTTCTTCACGCCGTTCGGCCAGAAGGGTGGGGTTTCCCGCGACCTCGATGTTTAGGCGCAGCAGAGGCTCGGTATTCGACGACCGCAAGTTGAACCGCCAGTCGTCGAACTCGATGCTGAGACCGTCGATCTCGTCCAGTGCCGAGGCCCGGCTTTCGTACCGTTCACGGACCGCCGCCATTATCAAGGCCGGATCGGCCACGCGAAAGTTGATCTCGCCGGAGGACGGGTGCAGGCGGCGCATGTCGGCGACCTCTGCACCCAAGCTGCGGCCGGTTTTTGACAGAAGCGCAAGGATCAGGAGCAGCGGGATCATGCCGCTGTCGCAGTACATGAAGTCGCGGAAGTAGTGGTGCGCTGACATCTCGCCGCCGTAGCTGGCGTTCATCCGGCGCATGCAGTCCTTGAGGAAGACATGCCCCACCGGAGACACGATGGGCTGCCCGCCGCGTTCGGTGACGATGCGCCGGGTGTTCCAGACGACGCGGGGGTCATGCACGATGAACCCCGGCCCATCTCGTTGCATCATCGAGCGGGCCAGAAGACCCACGACATATTCGCCGGGTATCGCCGCGCCGGTTTCGTCAAAGAAGAAACAGCGGTCAAAGTCACCGTCCCAGGCCACACCGAAATCGGCCTCGGCTGCCACCACCGCGTTGCCGGTTGCAGCATGGTTCTCTGGCAGCAGAGGGTTCGGGACTCCGTTCGGAAAGGTGCCGTCCGGCTGGTGATGGACGCGCGTGATCTCAAGGCATACCCCGCGCAGCGCAAGGGCGTCAGCAATGGCGTCGAAGGTCGGGCCAGCGGCTCCGTTGCCGGCATTGACGACCAGTCGCAGCGGGGCCAGCTCTGTCGTGTCGACAAAGGACAGGACACGGTCGACATAGTATCCCCGAACATCTGCGGGCTGGATATGTCCCGCGGGACGGTCGTCATCGGTGCAGGGCGGCGCTTCGACAAGATGTTCGATCCTGCGAAACTCGGCGCCCGTCAGCGGTCGCGCACCGGGGCCGATCAGCTTGAAGCCGTTGTATTCGATGGGGTTGTGTGACGCGGTCACCATGATCCCCGCGCCCGCGTCGAGATGGTCGGTCGCGAAATAGACCTCTTCCGTCCCGCACAGGCCAAGATCGTGAACGAGCACTCCCTCGGTCACAAAGCCATGTGCCAGGGCGGCGGCGAGGTCGGGCGAACTTTCGCGGACATCACGCCCGATCACGACTGTTTTCGGTGACAGGCAGCGCGCGACCGCCCGCCCCAGACAATAGGCAAAGTCGGCGTCAATCTCGGTGTCCAGTTTTCCGCGAATGTCATAGGCCTTGAAGGCTGCAAGCGGCATGATCATCTCTCCTCACAGGGGGGGGCAGGAAACCAGACGGGCCAGGCCCGTCCGGCAAACTTCAGGCGCGGGCATAAATGTCCTGGTAGCGGGTGATGTCATCCTCGCCGAGATAGGCGCCGGTCTGCACTTCGATCAACCGAAGCTGGACCTTTCCGGGATTGGCGAGGCGGTGGATTTCGCCCAAGGGTATGTAAACCGACTGGTTTTCCGACACCGAAGAAATAGTGTCACCGATGGTCACCCGGGCCGTGCCTTCGACGACGACCCAGTGTTCCGACCGGTGCAGGTGGCTTTGCAGCGAGAGCTCACCCCCTGGCTTGACCACGATCGACTTGACCTGATAGCGCGCACCCAGCGCGAGTGTCTCGTAGTGGCCCCAGGGGCGGAATTCCTTGCGGAAGCCTTCGGCCTGCGGGGCCTTGCGCAGCTTCAACTCTTTCACCGCATCGGCGACGGACTGGCTGCTGTCGAGGTCAGCGATCAGCACGGCGTCGCGGGTCGCAACTGCGGCGATGTTGCGCAAGCCGATCCCAACCACCTGAATGCCGTCGTCCCGAGCGCTAAGCAGCGTGTCTGCGCAGTCGATGGACAGGGCGCTTCCGGTCCTGGCGACCCCCGTGGTGTCACGCTCGGCCGCCTGCCAGACGGCGCGCCAGCTGCCCATGTCGTTCCACCCGACCGAGATCGGAACAACGCTGCCGGTCTCGTGTTCCATTACCGCGTAGTCGACCGAAACCTCCGGCGCCTCGGCATAGCACGGCCCCAGGCGCAGGAAGTCGAGGTCGGTCTTTGCCTCGCGGATCGAGCGGCGCACAGTGGCGCGCAACAGCGGCGCATGGCGTCCGAAAGCGCCGATCAGTGTCTTGGCCGAGGCCAGGAAGATGCCCGCGTTCCAGACAAACCGACCGCTTTCGACCATTGCCATGGCGCGCTCCATGTCGGGCTTCTCGACAAAGCGATGGAAGGGCTGCGGGATGCCGTCGATGGTGCCCCCACCCGCCAGTTCGATGTAGCCGAACCCGGTTTCCGCGCGGTCGGGGCGGATGCCGAAGGTCACGATCTCGCCCCGGGTTGCGCAGGGAATCGCGGCGGCCACAGCTCGGGCAAAAGTCATGACATCGGTGATCATGTGGTCAGCCGGGCAGATCAGCACCAGCGCGTCATTGTCCTGGGCGTGGATCAGTTCGACCGCGGCGCAAACGGCAGGCCCGGTGTTGCGCGCCTCAGGCTCGACCACCAGACGGTGGCCCTGGACGCCCAGTTCGGCCACCTGATCGGCCACGACAAAGCGGTAGTCGTCAGCCGTCAACAGCACCGGCGGGGCGCTGCTGATATCTTCCAGACGCCGGATGGTGTTCTGCAGAAGGCTGTCGTCGTCGCTGAAGCGGACGAACTGCTTCGGCATGCTTTTCCGTGAGACGGGCCAGAGGCGTTTGCCCGAACCGCCGCAGAGGATGACGGGGTGGATCTTGGGAAGGGACATCTGGATACTCCTTACGCGTGAGAGGGTTGACGGCGGGACGTGGCGGGTCGTGAGCACCAGGCGGCGCGGGCCAGAAGCCAGGCAGCCAGGGCGAGCTGGCAGGCAAGTTTCGCAGCCAGAAGGCTGCCAAGGCTGTCAGCGGTGATCGTGATTGCGGCGATCTGGACCGGGCAGGCCAAGGCGATGGCCCAGATCCCGCTTCGGTCGCCCAGCGCGGCGAGGTAGGTGGCCAGAAGGAAGCTGAGCGTAAAGGCGGCGGCGGCCAGCGAGGTCAGGGGCAGGAAGGGGGCCGCAGGCAGGAAGGCCGGACCGACAAGCGCTGCCAGCGTGACCTCTGGTGCGGCGAAGGCGATCAGGGTCAGGCCGCCCGTGACCGCCGCGTAAAGGGCGAAGACCTGGCCCGCAGCAGCGGGGGTTCGCCCGCCCGAGACTTCTGCGACGACAGCAGGCACAAGAACCGCGGCAAGGCCGAAGCAGGCAAAGAACTGAATGCGCTGGAAAAGGCCGAGTGCTGCAAGTTGACCGGCAGACTCGGCCCCGAGAAGATGCAACGCCAGGACGACGTCGCCATCCATCAGGATGACCTGACCGGCCTGCAGCAGCGCGAAGGGGAAGGCCATGACCAGCAGGTCCCGGGCCACAGGAACCGCGGTCTCGACCGGCTGACCGTAGACACCGCGCAGCGGAAACAGACCGGCAAGAACCGACAGCGCCAGAACCGCGACCACCCCGGCCAGGCCAAGTCCAACCTGCCAGGCACAGACCGCGCCGATCAGGCGGACCCACATCTCGATCTGGGCCGACAGGATGACCCGCCACGCGTCCAGACGACCGGTCGCAACACCCCTCGCCAGCGCCAGCGGCAGGGCAAAAGGCAGGCAGAGCATGAGAAGCGGCAAGAGATGCACCGACGCAAGCCCGAACCGGGTGCCGATATCAAGAAGAACCGTCGCCGCGATCAGGACCGGCACGGCGACAAGGCCAAACACCAGACCCTGCCGCGACAGTCGCGCAAGACTCGCCTCCAACGCCCCGGCACTGCTGGGTGTCGTTGCAATCCGCTGGCTGACGGCAAGCTGGACGGCCCCAAGAAGGCTCATGACGGCCAGAAACAGGGTCAGAACCGTGGCCAGTTGGCCGAACAGTGCCGGTCCCATCAGACGGCTGAAAAGAACGTTGAAGCCGAGGTTGCCAAAGTTGACCAGATTGGCCGACAGGAAGATCGCGACGACCGGCCCTGCCCAAAGGGCAGCAAACAGACGGCGCGGCAGAACCGGGACCGCCATCTCAGGCTGCCTTCCCGACCGCCGGAGCCGGCCCGCAGACCACGCTGATTTGCGCAAGGTCGGTCCCGGCAGCGCGGGCCGGGAGGCCCAGCCGCTGTTCCGCAATCAACCGCAGCATGGCAAACCCCGCACGGCGAATGGCGCGGCCCGTCACCTTTGAGCCGGGAACCTCGGTCCATTCCGGCAAGGGATATTCGTAGAAGGCAGAGCCCTCGCTTGCCCGGGTGCGGGACAGACGGGTGAAGAGCTCGACATCGAAAAGCCAGCCCGCCGAAAACGGCTGGGACAGAGCCTGGCGCAGGCGAGGCGAATTGCGCAGAAGCTTGGCCCCGCACTGGGTGTCGCCGATCGGCAGCCCGACGGCGATCCGCGCAAGCCGCGCGCAAATCCGCGAAATCATGCGGCGCGCAAGCGTCCGGGCAACGCGGTGCCCGAGAAGCTGGAGCCGCGCGCCATAGATCACCTCGATCTCGGCATAGCGTTGACCGACACGCAGGAAATCCGAGATCGTCCACAAGGGCGTGGCCAGATCCGCGTCCCAATACCCGATGAATTCGATACCGCTGGCGGCCGCATAGGCCAGGCCGCGCCGGACCGCTTCGGCCTTGCCCGAGTTGCGGCTGAGCGACAGGACCTCGACCTGGTCGGGATGGAGCGCGTAGAGCGTCGACAGCACCGAGAGCGTCGCATCGGCGCTGCCATCGTTCACGAAGACAAGCCGGACGTTCGGGGTCTGGTGTAAAAATACGGAGAACGCGAGAAGGTCGATGCGCTTGGCCTCGTTGTAGCAGGGCACCACGATTGCCGCCTGGACGGGCACGTCACCTGCCATTCCGGGCAGAGACACGATGTTGGTGGCGGGGGCGGATTGGGGGGCGTCTGACGTCATCTGGGGCTCCTGTCTTATTGGCCCCCAGGGTGACACCTGCCGCAGCGCAAGTCGCGCAACCCCATGGATATGAACGGCAATCCGTTGAGAGCGCGCGCTATCCGGAAAGACGAAACGGGGCCCTTTGGAGGGCCCCGCCTACTGCTTTAGGATAGGGGGATGCGGCGGTCAGCGCGCAAATTCGGTCTCGGGCTGGATCGGCTTGCGCTGAAGCCAGGCTTGCTTCAACTGCCGGATATGAATCGCCGCGACCTCCGACATCGGCATGCCAAGGGCCGCAAGACGGTTGGCTTCGGCCAGCCGGTCGGACCCTGCCGGATCAGCCAGGAGGCTTGCGATGGCATCGGCCATGCCGATTGCGTCGCCCGGAGCGTAGTTCGCCCCATCCAACCCCTCGTCGCGACAGACATCGACAAAATCGCCGATGCGCGGGAACACGGGAACGGCCCCATAGCAGGCCGTCTGATGCAGGACACCGGAACTGCCGGTCGTCGCGGAATAGTCAAAGAGGCTGACCCGGGCCTGGCCGAAGAAGTCGGGAATGTGATCCTCGGCGACATAGCCGTGAAACCGGATGCTGGCATCAGTGCGGCAGCTGTCTGCCACGCTGGCCATGTAGCCCGGCGTCTTCGGATGGTCGGAGCCGCCGATCACCAGTTCCAGATCCGTCATGCCCGGTCTGGCTTTCAGGTCACGAAACGCGGCGATCAGGGTTTCCAGCCGCTTGTAGGTGCCGAACTTGCCCATGGTCACAATGCGCCGTGGCCGGTCTGAGGCCGGGGCCATGTTGCGGGTCTGGGTATCGAAGGTTCCATGCGGGACCAGAAGGACATTCGCCCGCGGATGTCGGCGCGCAAGATTCTGTCGGTAGCTGTCCAGCGTCACGGTAAGGTAATTGGCGGCAAGGAGCGCCCGGGTGATGACGGCGCCGCCCAGCCGGACGATGCGTTGCCGCAGGATCTGACCCTTCAGGTGGGTCTGGTCCAGATCGACCCCGCAGATCAGGTTGTGCGCAATGACGCCTGAGGGCACACCGGCCGCCCGCGCCAGCATCGGCGCGCACAGGCCAAGGGCCGCAGGAACCTCGCGGTCGCCGAAGCTGGCCATCTGCAGGTTGAAGATCGCGCCATCCACCTGTTCGGCCCGCAATGCGGCGACAATCTGGATGGCGGCAAGGGTCGAGTTGAACGACCAGGTCCGTCTGACCCGCACCTTCGGGCCAAGATCAAGCTCTGGCTCTGCGTCGGTCAGTCGATCGGCGATAACCACCACCTCTGCGACATCAGGGCGCGCGGCAAAGGCCTTGGCCAGATGGAGACCGTATTCGTTCAACGACTGGCGGCCCGGCGGAAAGGCGGAGACCAGGGCGATGCGGCGGTGAGATGATGACATGTCGGGACCCTTGCTGAGACTACGCGGGTCCCGAAGCGGCGGCCTGCCCCTCCCAAGGCAGAGTTCGCCAAGGTGGCTCACCCTGCGGCTACCGCTTCGGTCCCCACCCACGCTTATGGGCCCAAAGGACCTTTTCTGTCGCAGAACCAGAAGGATAGGTTGCAGCGTCTTGGTATAGCCTGGGTATCAGGGGGATAGCGGCGGCGCCCCAAAGGCGGTTGCAACCGCAAGCCCCGCTGGCTTGATCTGCCCGTTTTCGTCAAAAAGCCCATATCGGGCCTGAAGCCGTTGGTGCCAGGGCGATGCACCGACAGCGACCGGGTCAGGCTTGGGAAAATCGTGCAAGGTCCAGACCAGCACTCCGTCAGCGGCAGAAAGCTGGGCCAGCCGGTCCCGCAACTCTGAGGCCTGCTTCTGGTCGGATCCGGGAATACCCAGCGCGAGGCTGAACGAACTCGCCCCGATTTCGGTAACCAACACTGGCTTGCCCCGTGACTGTGCCCGTACGGCGGCCAGGCGGTCGGACGTCCCGGCGACCGGCGCATAGTCGTGATACGAGACCGCATCGACAAGGTCGATCAGCCCCGGCGCGGCATCGGCGCTGGACCAGCCGATGGTCAGGGGCAGATCGGGGCTGATTTCGCGCACCATCAGCGCCATCGTCGTAAGCCACGCGTCAACAAGACCAGCACCATGCGCCGTACGATCAAGGTCAGGCTGGTTCTTCAAGTCGACCAGGATGACAGCGGGCGCGGCCGCAAGCACAGGCAGAACGCGGCGCAGATAGCTGACGTCGTCAGCCCAGAGCGCCGGGCGGTAGCCGGACCTCAGATCGAAGAGCGTCGGGATCACGCTGATCTTGCGGCCTTCGGCAAGATCAAGAAAGGTCTGGAGGTTTCGCAGGTTGGCCTGCCCCCCGGTTCCTGGGCCAAAGTCGGCAACGGGCAGGAATATCCGAACGGAATTGCCACCCAGACCGGCCACAAGATCCAGATCGTCTGCCACCAGGCCCGCGTCGAAGGCAGGCCAGAACTGCCGCCATGGCGTGAGCGCCGGAAAGTAGTTCACTCCCTTCAGGACTGGCAGCGCAAGGTCCGGACGCGGTGGCGCGATGACGGAAAGGCTTCCCACGCGTTCATGGTTGACGATGCGCCAGCCGGTTGTCTCGTTCGTCAGGGTCGTGCGGACCTCATCCATCGAGAGGTCGTAGTGCATCAGCGTGCCGTCGCGCAGGGCGTAACGGACCGTGGCCGCGCGGGCTGCAATCTGCAGGACCGAACCGTCCAGATGCACAAACTCTGGCCGCGCTGTCTGTTCCAGAACCACCATGCGTGTACCGTCCCGCCAAGCCTCGCTTGCAGCAAGCTGGGTGCGACCCAGCGCCGTTCCGGCGAAGTGATCGACGAGAAGCGTCGTCTCGCCCGTATCGGCAGCCGCCGCAAAAGCGCGCCACGCCTGGGTCAGGGCCCGCCCGACCATCGCTGCGTCGCCCGGCGTGACCTCGCGGACCAGCGGGCGCACAGACGGCTGCCACGTCACTGAAAGCGCGGGCTCTTCGACCGGATCCAGCGCCTCGGACAAATAGCGGTACTCGCGACTGCGTTCCTGAGACGCTGCAAAGGACACCGCCACGGACCATAGGACAGCTGCGGAAACGGCCAGAAAGCCTGCTGCGGCAAGAAGCTGAGGCAAATGGCGGCTCATGGCTCTGCCCCCCCACTGGTGGCAGCAACTGCCGCTGTCCAGGCCTGGGTCAAGTCCATCGGCCCAAGGGGGGAAATCACCGACAGGCGAACGACGGGGGTTCGGGCGGGGAACGGCAAAAGCAGGGTCGCTTCCCCATCCACCACCCAGGCGGTTTCGCGGACGGTTTCACCATGGGGAAGCCCGGCCTCCACAACCACTTGCGCCCCGTCGGCAAGGGCATAGCCGTCCGAGGTCAGGAATGGACCAACGGTCAGGCGAACGGCGGCAATCCGGGGCAGGTCGATTGCCTCAAGCACGGGAAAACCCACGGCGCGCGGAGCGGCAATTACCAGAGGAAGGTCGGCAGAGGTGCGATTGCCGAGCGTTAGCACTGCCGTTGCTGCACCCGGGATGTCTCTGGCAATGAAGCGGGCCAGCGCACGGTTCTGCAGCGCGCTTGTCTGTGCCAGGCTGAAGCTGCCATTGGCATGGCGCAGAATCGAGGTCAAGGCGGTGCCGTCCGGCGCGGGATTGCCGAAACGGTCGGTCATCGGTTCCGTGTGAAAGGTGAACTCGGCCTCTGCCTGGGCCAGAGGCAGCGGCCCTTCGATCCGTGGCTGGATCGAGGCGATGTCCGCCGTGACCCCAAGGATTGCCTTGGGACTTTGTCGGGCACCGGCCCCAAGACCGACCGGCAGCTCGCCCGCCAGGGTTTGCGGCGATACCAGAAGCTCGGCGATGCCCCCCCGGGTGACAATCGGCGTGGGCGTGCCAGCAACGGTCGCAAGCGCCGGGGTGCCGTCCGCCACAAGATTGCCGAACCTGTCCAGCACGATCCCCACGACATGGCCGGGGTCCTTGCCGGCGACCATGCTTTTCGGTCCGGCAAAGATGACCAGCACGTCTGGAGCATCTGGCGCGACCGGGCGGCCCGTCTCGCGCCAGCCGGCCCAGGCGTGCCGCTCGGGCGCGGTTCTGCTGGGATCGAACAGCCCGAAGGCATCGGACACAAGGGGGTCGGCCACTGCGGGTCCGATCGCCGGCATCAGTGCCAGCACGGCGGCAAGCTTAGAACAGCGGATCATGGGTCATGCTCGTGGCAAGGATGCGGAGATGCGAGTAGCCGGTCGCCGGATCGAGGGGGATCGTGCCTTGGGAAGCCTGCGGCAGGGCAAGGTCCGGCTCTTGCGGTCGGCCGTTGGCGGTGATGTCGGCCGCAGCGAGTTCAGCGATGACGGAAACCGAACTGCCCAAGGGCAGGACAAGGCGAAAGGGCGCGCTCTGACCAGGGTAGATGTTGGTCTCGACAAATCCTGTCTCGGCCCAAAGAGGCTGCCCATCAGCGCCATAGAGGAGGACGTTCAGCCCGGTGACGCTGGCGGTTTCCGTCCCGGTATTCACGGCAAGCCCGGTCAGAACCAGCGCCCCGCCCTCAACCCGCGTGCGCAGTCCGTTCAACGCAATCCCGCGGTAAAGGTCCTTGCCGGTGACAAGGGCCCTGCCCTCTATCCTGGCGGCATCTGGCGGCACCGGAAACTCGGGCGGCACAAACAGCCGTGGATCATAACCACCCTGCGAACGTGCGTCCTGCAGGGACAACACACCCTCGAAGTCGATGCGGAAACCAGCCGTCTCGGCCGGAAGCAAGCGATGGACATGCTGCAGACCCGCAGCCTGCTGGCCCAGGCTCTGACCTTGGCCGAACAGCTCTGCGGTCAGGGTCACATGGGCGGGGTCGGCATCGGCATTGGTGATCTGGCCGATCAGAGCAAAGCGGTCACCCTGGCGGACCAGTCGGGTTGCGCCAAGCGCCATGCGCGGGCGATCATGCCGGTCGCGGTGGAGGTCGGTTTCGGGCCGGGGCTGGCGGCGGCCGGTGACATTCAGCGCCAGAACCTCTTGCCGTTGCAGCAGAAGCGGGGTCTGCACGGGGCGGAGCGCAGTGGGTGCGACATGCCAGACCCCGTCACGCAGGACTGTGCGAACAGTCAGCTCCTGCCGGTAAAGGGCCAGCGGCGTGAGCCAGTCGAGAGCCACGGCAAAATCGGCGATGGCGTCGTGGCGGTCCTTCGGTGTGATCGAGATGTCGGCCAACTTGCCATAAGACGCGATCAGCCCCCCGGTCCAGCGCCAGGCGAATTGTGCATCTTCGAACCGACCGCGGGTCTCTGGATCGAGCCGGGCAAATGCGGCGTCGTGACGTCGGAAATCGAGGTCATCGAAATAGGCAGAGATGACCTCCTCTGGCGTTTCCGGGCGGGCCAGATCGGTGGCAATCAGCCAGACAGACCCGCCGGCCAGGGTCATGACCAGAAAAGCAAGCCCCAGCACGGTCCGACGCACCCGTTCCGGGCGAGTGAAGCGCGACGCAGAGCGGGCGATCTGCCGGAACTCGCCCGGACGCGCCCCAAGCGTGCGCCGCAGCGCCGAGGTGAGGAAGATCAAGGCAGCCGCAATCAGGGCAGTGGGCGGCAAGACGCCCCACATCAGCACATGCGACGCGGGAATGTCGCGACGCGGCAAGACCAGGGGCAATGGCGGGATGTCGGGCTTTTCCCAAACGACGATGCCGTTCCCCAACCGGTTCAGGCGCGTCCAGCCGGTGAAATGCAACAGCGGGTCATAGAAGGCATCGTTTGAGAAGACATATTTCAGGTTGTATCGTTCGGCATTGACCAGAAATTGCCGCAGCGACCCCAGTCCCGGGACGCCCAGGTACTTGGCGTTCTCCAGTCGCTCGACGGAAAAGCGCGTCAGGTCCGGCAGCCGCCGGGCAGAATGGTAGTTGCCATCGACCGATAGAGCGGTGGTCTGGGAGGACAGGTAAGCGAACTGGTCTCCCAGACCAAGGGTGAGATAGCGCCAGCGGTAATGTTCGTCCTCCGACATAAAGCGGGTGATCGGCGCGGGGTCCACGAAGTCGGGCTGTGTCGGCTGGATGCGGGGCAGCACTGCGGGCAGGACGGCCATGCCGACAAGTGCGCCGAAGATGCTGCCGACCAAAAGGCGGCGCATGCCCATCCCGAAGGCGTGCACGATGACCTCTCCAGACCGGCCGTGCAGCAGGCCGTCAAACATCAGGCCCAGAAACGGCAGGATCAGGATCGTGGCCCAGAATGTGAACCGGTCCAGCGTCAGGATATCGAATGCCCCGCCAAGGATCGCCCGGGGCAGCGGCGTGGTCCCGCCCGTGCCCAGAAGCGCGCAGACCAGCAGTGACAGGCCAAGCGGCCAAAGGCGCGTGACGGCGGCCTTGTAGACGGCATAGGGCAGGAACAGGATCGCAATGCCCCAGGGAATGGCAAAGAAGATCAGGCCAAGGTCGGGTCGCAGCAGAAAGCTTTCGCGGCTGCCATGCGGAATTGCGACCTGGGTGATCGGATCGGTCACGGACCAGTACCAATAGGGAAAGACCGTCAGAACGATCGCGCCCAACATCAGCAGGGCCAAACAGAAGCCTCGAAGCAGCGCCGGGACAAAGCGGGTGACAAAAAAGAGACGCGGGCGCCCGTTGACCGGCCTAAGCCCTGCGACAGCCGCAAGGGCATGCAGCCCAAGCGGCAGGATGAAAAGCACCCCGCCAAAGATCGTCGTCACATGATGCGCCGCTGTCGTCGCCGCTGCGAAGACCGCCGCAGCCACCAGGTTGCGCCAGCCGCCATGCACGATCCAGCGATACACATAAGGCAGGCCGTTCAGGAAGATCCCGAGCGAGCAGATCGTGGGCAACTGTCCGAACAGGTGCACTGTCTCGGAAATCGACGAGGCCAGCACCGCCGCCAGCGCCGCGTAGCCCGCTGCGCGCGGGGGGACCCACAAAAGCGCAAAGCGGAAGACCCCGATGACCAGCAATAGAAGACCGCCCAGTTGCACGACCACGAAGGCCGCACGCAGGGGCATCAGATGCATGAGACCCGCCATCGCCATATGCGTTCCGGGCGGGTAGGAGGTGACCGCAAAGCCGGTGTACCAGCGCGGTTCCCACGGGTCGAACCAGCTGCGGAAATAGTGGTCCGCAAAGAACATGTGGATGAAGGCGTCGTAGGTGTTGCCATGGGTAAAGGGCAGAAGCCCGCCGTGAAACAGGACCGTCGCCGCCAGCGCGATCAGCAGCAGCCGCAATCCGGCACTGTCTTCGGCCGGATCGTGCATCGGCAAGGTGATCGGTTCTGTGGTCATGGCAACAGGCAGCCCCTGCCCGGCCGCCGTAGGCCGGGGTGGATGGACGGGGGATCTTTCGCTGGATCAGATCAGGTTCATTTCGCGCGCGATCATCGCGGCATGGGTGCGGTTCCGGGCGTTCAGCTTTCGGCTGAGCGTCTTCACATGCAGCTTGATCGTGACTTCCTGCAGATCAAGGTCGCGAGCAATTTCCTTGTTCGACTTGCCCTCACACAAGCCGCGCAGCACATCGGTCTCGCGTTGGCTGAGGGTGCCGGTGCCGTTGTCGGCCTTCTGCATGAAGCTGTAGGGCGCATAGATCTCGCCGGCGGCCATGAAGCGGACCGCGCTGACCATCGATCGCGAAGACATGGTCTTGGGGACAAAGCCGGCCGCGCCCGCCTGAATCGCCTGTTCAGCCAGAGCGCGGGACGCGGTGCCGGACAGGATTGCGACCGGACGCCGGTCGTTCGCCGCAATCATCCGCGGCAAGCCGTCCAGACCGTTCATTCCGGGCATGTTGTAATCCAGAAGCACCAGGTCGAAACTGCCACTTTCGTCCGCCACACGCAGCGCTTCGTCCAGCGTCGGCACGGTCAGTACCTCGATGACGCCCTCGGTCTTCAGGAAGGCTGCAAGCGCTTCGCGGACAAGGTCGTGGTCATCGGCAATCAACACGCGCATGGCCGCAAGTCTGGGGACTTCCGAGACGACGGTCAACGGGGGTTGTCTAGAAGACTGGATCGTTTGCATCACTTTGGTACCTCGGCTGATGGGCAGGGCTATGCAGGCGAGGCACAGCACCGTTCCTTCAGACCTACGCGGATTGCGCCCGGTCGTCGCGGACCCAAACGTCGGGCTTTGCGGCGCAATGGAGAGAGAAACCTATACGAAAGAATAGGCCGCTATGCCGAAGATCGGGTGACCGACGTTGGGCCCTATGCGAAAGTAGGCTTGACGTGATCCTGCATGAGGGATGGAAATGATTGCAGTGTACAGAACTTGCGGTTTGGCGCTTGCGTTCAGCATTGCCGCAGCAAACGCGATTGTGGCGGAAACCCTGCCCCAGCCGACGGGCGAGGTTGTTCTGACCGTGACGGGCGACATCGGGGTGACCAACCAGGGCAACAGCGCCGTCTTCGACGCCGCGATGCTGCAGGCCCTAGGCGAAGTCAGTTTCGATACGACGACACCCTGGACGGAGGGTACGCAGACCTTCACTGGCCTTCCCCTGCATGCGTTGATGGAAGCCCTTGGTGTCGGCGAGGGTACGCTCGTGGCCAAGGCCGTGAACGACTATTCCATCGAAATCCCCGTTACCGACGCGGTCGAGGGTGGCCCAATCGTTGCCTATCTGCACAACGGCAAGACCATGTCGGTTCGCGAAAAGGGCCCGCTGTGGGTAGTCTATCCCTATGACCTGAACCCGGACTATCAGGCCGAAGTGATCTTCTCGCGCAGCATCTGGCAACTGGTCAGCATCGAGGTCAAGAGCAACTGACCCGTTGTGTCGCCAGGGGGCCGATCAAGAATGACGCTGCACGACAAGATGCCCAAGCCTGCCCGGCGTCGCCTGCGGGGTTTGCCCATCCTTGTGCTGACGGCAACCCTGATCGGCATTCTGGTCTTCAGCCTTGCCATCACCTTTCTGGCAAACAGCGTCCAGCGCGAGGTCGACGCCTTGGCGGTGGCGAATTCCGACACCACGCAATGGTCATTGGTCCAGACCGAAGTTGAACTGCTTGCGCTTCAGGTGGCGATCCACATGAGCGAGCATCAGGCCAACCCCGACCTGGCCGAGATCCGCCGTCGCTATGATGTCCTCTACAGCCGGATCCGACTGATTGGCGAAAGCAAGCAGTTCACCGAGTTGCGACAGAACCCCGAGGCTGCCAGAAGTCTGGCCGTTCTGACGGATTTTCTGGACCAGCACACACCGGCGATTGATGGACCGGACAGTGCTCTCATCGCGCATCTTCCGGCCTTGGGCAAAGCGGTCGACGCGTTGCGCGCGACTGGGCGGGACTTTTCGCTTTTGGGGGTGCGTTTCTATGCGGCCGATTCCGATGCCAAACGGCAAGGGGTCGCTTCCACGCTGGCGAAAGTCGGGTATCTGACGCTGGCGCTTGCGCTGACACTTCTGGGCGGAATTGCGATCCTGATGGTCATGTTCCGACGCAGCATCCGGTCAGAACGTCTTGCCGCCGAGGCGCGAAACCGTCTGGAAGAGGTCATCGCAACCTCGCTGGATGGGATCATCGCAGCCGACGCTGACGGAAGGATCATCGAATACAATGGGGCCGCAGAGCGGGTCTTCGGCTATACGCGAGCCGAGGCGGTTGGTCAGGACATGGCCGACCTGATCATCCCCGATCACCTGCGCGAGGCGCATGTCGCCGGAATGAAGCGCTATCGGGCAACCCGAAAGCGGCATGTGCTGGGCAAGGGTCTGGTACGGCTGGAAGCGCGGCGGAAAGATGGCAGCGTCTTCCCCGTCGAGCTGTCGCTGTCTGCGGCAGTCTTCGGTCGACGCGAAATCTTCGTCTCGTTCCTGCGCGACATCTCGGACCGTGTTGCTGCCGAACAAGAGCTGATCAAGGCCCGCGATCAGGCACTTGCGGGCGAACTGGCCAAGGCAGAGCTTCTGGCAGTCATGAGCCACGAGATGCGCACACCGCTGAACGGTATTCTTGGCACCATCGAGCTTTTGCGGGACACCAATCCAACCCCACGCCAAGTCCGCTACATCGCGGCGATGAACACTTCTGCGGCCCTGCTTCTGCATCATGTGAACGGTGTGCTCAGCATGTCGCGCGCCGAAGCCGGTCAGCTGGACCTTTCCCCGTCCGAGGTCGATCCCGCAAGTCTGGTGCAGGAACTGGTAGAAAGCCAGCGGCACGCGATCGAGGCCCATGGCAACCGGATCGAATGCGACACCACGACCGCGCCAGACCGGATTTTCGTAGACCCGCTGCGCCTGCGACAGGTGATCCTAAATCTTGTGGGGAACGCCAACAAATTCACGCGCCAGGGCGAAATCCGGGTCGAATGCGACCATGTTCCCGGCACGCGCCTGGTCGAGTTCCGCGTCTCCGACACCGGCATCGGCATTGCGGAGGCCGACCGCGACCGAATCTTCGAGGCGTTCAAGACACTGGATACCAGCTATAGCCGCCGCGCCGAGGGTACGGGTCTGGGTCTTGCCATCTCGCGCCGACTGGTGGCGGCCATGGGGGGCGAAATCGGTGTGGACAGCGAGCTTGGCGAAGGCAGCCTGTTCTGGGTCCGCCTGCCCATCGGCTTGACTGAACCGCAGTCGAAGCGGCCGCCGGCCGTAAAGCGGCAAACACTTCCAGCGCTGCACAAAGTGCCAAAGCGGCCCTTGAACGTGCTTCTCGTCGAAGACAACCAGATCAACCGGCTTGTTGCGCGGGACATGCTGGCAAAGGCCGGACACAAGGTTCTTGAGGCCCACGACGGCCGAGAGGGAGTACGCCTGGCAGCCATGCAACGCTTCGACGTGATCCTGATGGATATCAGCATGCCCGAACTGGATGGAGTGGCGGCAACACGGCAGATTCGGGACGGGGACGGTCCGAACCGCGCAGCGCCGATCCTTGCGCTCAGCGCCCATGCCCTGCCCGAGGACAAGCAGCGCTTCCTGGCCGCAGGAATCGACGACATCATCGTAAAGCCGCTGACAATCGCGGCACTGCAGCAGGCTCTGGCCCAGGCCGGACGCCCTCAGGACACCGGAGCAGCGGAGGGGATTGCGGCACGGTTCGCAGACCTTTGCCGGCAGTTGGGCCGCGACAAGGCTGTTGCGCTTCTGACGGCCTTCCGGTCCGAGGGCGAAACCTTGATGACCAGGCTTCAGGCGGCAGATTGGCTTTCGGTCCCGACCAATGAGCAGGCGGACGCGGTCCATAAACTGGCTGGCTCTGCCTCAGTCCTCGGTGCGGGCCAGTTGCGCGAAGGCCTGAATGCCCTGGAAACGGCCTATCGTCAGGCGCATCCTGATCCAGCGACACCGCGATTGGCCGAGATCGCCGCCGTCTGGGAGGCTGCCCGACAGGAGATTGACGGCTGTCTTGGCACCCAAGGCATAGTGCAAACCAATCCTTGAAATCCCCTACCAGGGAAAAGCGTCGCGTATTTTTTATTATTTTTCAATAATTTACAATAAAATTCTTGTCAGTCGACGGCAAAGCTCCCGTTGCCCCTGCCCCGAGCGCCTGCAAGGGCCCACGTCTGCTGCGGTATTGCACCAACATCACGGAAGCCAACCTGTTGTCGTTGGTGGAAAAAATAGCGTGAAGCCACTCAACCGGCACGCTATAGTGACGTGGTTTGAAGCAGATGCGCTGGCTTCGCACTCGCGGACCGGCGTAATTGCGGTTGACTGCAACCACACTCAACCGCAGGCAAATGGGCAGAGTCGGAGGCGAGAGTAATGGGAAAGTTCCTCATGGGCATGGTGTCGGGCGGTGCGCTCGTGGCAGCGGCCTTGGCCGTGGGATCCATATTCTTCCCCCCGACAACGCCAAGCACGACGGCTGCGCAGCCGGTCGAGCCCGAAGTGGCCGAACCAGAGGAACAACCCGCACCTGAACCCGAAGCCGAAGCGACTGATCCCGCCCCTACCACCGAGCCTGAAACGAAGGCCACAGCGGAAGACCCGTCCGCGGCAAATCCCGTGATAGAGCCAGAGACCGAGACCGCGCAGCCCGAGCCGGAACCTGCACCGACGCCGGAACCGGAAGCAGAAGCTGTGTCCACTCCGGAACCCGAAGCGGCAAGCCAGCCTGCGAAGCAGGACGCAAATGCTGACGCCAAAGGCGAGACCGGGACATCTCCGAGCGCAACCGAGGCGACGGCCCAAGCGCCGGAAGCCGCACCGGCAGAAACCGTCGTCGCCGGAGACACTCCGGCCCCGGCGACCGAAGCCGCCGACCCTGCGCCTGTGGCCGAAGCACTGACGGCCGAGGCGACGCCGACCCCCGAGCCTGCCGCTCAGGCAGAGACTGCCACGGCGGACCAGGCCCCCGAAGCCCCAGCCGCCGATCCTGCAGCCACGACACCCGTTGCCCCGGCACCCGAAGTCGCGGCTGTCACGCAGCCAGAGGTGCCACTGCCCCCCCTCGCCCTGCCGCAACTGAACGGTGATGCGGTGCTTTCGGCGCTGGACAAGGCCGCAGACAGAGACAGCAGAAGCGCCAGCAACCGAAGCACCGACCGCTCCTGATCCGGCAACCGAAGGGGCGGAGACGGCGCCAGAAGCCGCACCGCCGACAGCCGACCCGGCGCCCGAGGTTGCCGAGACCACACCCCCGGCGGATACCCCGGCCCCCGATGTGACCGAAGCCCCGCCTTTGGTCGAGCCTGCCCCGGAATTGGCCGAAGCCACGCCGGAAGCAGATCCCGAGGCGCCAGTAACCGACGAACCTGCCCCTGGAATGGTCGCGATCCCGGCTGCCAGGAAGCGATGCGCCGGAAGCCGAAGTCGCCGTTGTGATCGACCCAGAGGCAGCACCCGAAAACACAATCAAGCCAACTCCCGGTTTTGCTAGAAAGACATTGGGAACGATCATCGGTCGCGACGAAAATCCCGAGGAAAGCACGGAAACGGCCGAGGCTGAAGCCGTTCCGACCGATACGCGCCCCATTGCACTGTTTGCAGCGCCGTTCGAGAACCCGGATGCCAAGCCCCTGCTGTCGATTGTCCTGATCGACACCGGCGCAGCCGAGCTTGACCGCGAAGCTTTGGCCAACCTGCCCTTCCCGGTCAGCTTTGCGCTGGACCCGCTGGACCCTGCCAGCCCGGACCGCGCCGCGATCTATCGTGCAGCCGGCAAGGAGGTGCTCATGCTGGCAACGGGCATTGCCGAGGGTGCGCAGGCCTCGGACATCGAAGTAGCGTTCCAGTCGATGGCACAAGCCATACCGGAAGCGGTTGCCGTGATGGACTTGCCCAATCCGGCCTTCCAGAACCGCCGCCCCTTGGCAAGCCTGGTTGTTCCGGTGATCGGGGCGCAGGGCCGTGGCTTGATCAGCTGGGACCTTGGCCTGAACGCCGCCGATCAGGTCGCGCGCCGCGATGGGGTTCCCACGACTGAGATCTTCCGTAACCTGACCGCCGGGGGCGAGGACAATGCCGCCATCCGGCGGACGCTGGACCGGGCCATCTTCCTGGCCGGTCAGAACGGGCGGACAACTGTGGCAGGCGAAGCGACACCCGAAGTCATTGGTGCGCTGTTGGAGTGGACCATCGAAGGCCGCGCGGCTTCCGTAGCACTGGCCCCAGTCACGGCCGTGCTGAACTGACAAATGAAAGCGGGAGCGCCCTCAGGCGTTCCCGCGTCCAGCGAACCGGCCCGCATCTTCCGCCGCGCGGCGCAAGGCGTTGGACTTGTTGACGGTTTCCTGAAACTCCGCTTCGGGGTCGCTGTCATAGACCACGCCGCCCCCGGCCTGGATGTACAGCGTCCGGTCCTTCAGCACGGCGGTGCGCAGTGCAATGCAGAAATCCATCTCTCCGTTCGCAGCAAAATATCCGACGCCACCGCCGTAAATTCCGCGCTTTTCGGGTTCCAACTCGTCGATGATCTCCATCGCGCGGACCTTTGGTGCGCCCGAGACAGTGCCTGCGGGCAGTCCGGCCAGAAGTGCCGACAGGGCATCCTCACCTTCCGCAATCTCGCCCACCACATTCGAGACGATATGCATCACGTGGCTGTAGCGTTCGATGATGAAGGTCTCGGTCGGGCGTACGGTGCCGACCTTGGCGACCCGGCCCACGTCGTTGCGTCCAAGGTCCAACAGCATGAGGTGTTCGGCGCGTTCCTTGGGATCGGCCAGAAGATCGGCCTCCAGCGCCTTGTCCTCATCGGCCGTCGCGCCCCGTTTGCGGGTTCCAGCGATAGGGCGGACGGTCACTTCGCCATCGCGGAGGCGGACCAGGATTTCCGGGCTGGCGCCCACGACCTGAAAGCCACCGAAGTTGAAAAAGAACATGAAGGGCGACGGGTTGGTGCGCCGCAGCGACCGGTACAGCGCGAAGGGCGGCAGTTCGAAGCTTTGCGCCCAGCGCTGGCTGGGCACGACCTGGAAGATATCGCCCGCGCGGATGTAGTCCTTGGCTTTCTCGACCGCGGCCTTGTAGCCCGCATGGGTAAAGTTCGACCGGGGTTCGCCCACCGGGGCAATCTCGCCCAGATCACGCGCGGCGGACGGCGCGCGGTCCAGATCGCGCAAGGCGTCCATCACCCGTTCTGCCGCCTGCGCATAGGCTGCGCGCGCCGAAAGGCCTGAACCCACCCAAGCCGGCGAGACCAGCGTTACGTCGCCCTTGACCCCGTCCAGCACCGCGACGACCGAAGGCCGCATCAACACTGCATCCGGCACACCCAAGGGATCGGGGTTCACGTCCGGCAGATGTTCAACCAGGCGGATCATGTCATAGCCCAGATATCCGAACAGTCCTGCCGACACAGCGGGCAGGCCTTCGGGCATCTCGATCCGGCATTCGGCCAGAAGCGCCCGAAGTGTCGTCAGCGGATGGCCATCCAAAGGTCTGAACGCCTGCGCATCAAAGCGCGCCTCGCGGTTGATCTCGCTGGCGGTTCCCCGGCAGCGCCAGATCAGATCAGGCTTCATACCGACGATGGAATAGCGCCCCCGCACTTCGCCGCCCGTCACTGATTCCAGCATGAAGGTGTCGGCCCGGGCATCGCCCAGTTTCAGCATCAGGCTGACCGGAGTGTCCAGATCGGCAGCAAGGCGTGCCCAGACGATCTGGTTCTCACCCTGGTTCCATGCGGCCTCGAATGCCTCGAAGGTGGGCTGCAACTGCATCAGGGCATGCTCGAGTTAACGGCGTTGATCGCTGCCTGATCCAAAGTGATCCCGGCTTCGTCCGCCAGCGCCCGGGTGAAGGCGGCGAACGCATCGCCGGCGATAGCCTGGCGCGCACGTTCAACCAGCGCCTCGCGGAAGGCCTGCGCCTCTTCGTCCGTCGCATCGGGCGGCAGGATACGGTCAAGCCGGATCACGGCGACAAAGCCTGGCTCCTCGACCACCTGCACGTCGCCTTCGTTTGCCATGGCGAAGACAGCGGGCATCAGACTGTCGGGCGCATCGGCGATAAAGCCGTCGCGCGCAATCTCGGGTGTCACATCGACAATTCCGAAGGTCCCGATAGCTGCCCCGCCTTCCAACGCGGCCTTGATTTCGATCGCGCGGGCCGAGAGGGCTTTTGTCAGGGCATCGGCCCGCCAGGCGGCATCGACCGCATCGCGGGCTTCGTCAAAGGGAATGGGCGCTGCGGGAACCACTTCATCCAGTCGCAACGCGACCACACCGCCGTCTTCCAGAACGATCGCCTCGGCGTAGTCGTCGGCCTGGACGGCATCGGCGGCGGCGCGGAAAGCGGGATACCCCTCGATCACATCCGTTCCCTGCTGGCCCGGCACATGGTCGATCGTGCCCAGCGTGAGGCCCGCGTCCTTCACCAGGTCTTCCAGCGTTGCACCGCCTGCAAGAAGGTTGTCGATCTCTTCGACTTGGTCGCTGATAAGACGCCGCGCCGCGTCGGTCTGGATTTCGATGGCCAGCGTTTCGCGCGCTTGCTCGAAAGTCGTCTCGTCGGCGGCCAGAACAGAGACCACGCGGAAGAGCGCCGGGCCAAGATCGGTCGCGACCGGACCGGCAACCCCGCCCTCTTCCACCGCAAAGACCGCCTCGGCAGCCTGGCCCAGATCCTCGACCGTCACATCGCCCAGGTCGATCGCATCCAGCGTCAGTCCGCGCGCGGTGACCAGCGCCTCGAAGGGCGTGCCTGCGTCCAGTTCTGCCTTCGCAGCATCGGCCGACGCCTGATCGGGGTAAACCAGCCGTTCGACAATTCTCCGTTCAGGGATCACGAATTCGGCAATCCGGTCGTCATACATCTGCCGCAGCATCGCATCATCCACCGGCTGGTCCTTGGCAATCGCCTCGGGCAACAGGGCGGCATAGGTGATCCGCTTGGCCTCCGGCCGAGTGAAGGTGGCGATATTTGCGTCGTAGTAGGCCTTCAACTCGTCTTCGGTTGGGTCGGCCACCGGGCTTGGAAGATCGGCCTCGGTCAGCCGCAGCATCGAAAAGCCACGCAGTTCGGCAGCCCAGGCAAAGATGGTGTCGGTCATCGACTGCGGCGCGACAAAGCCACCGGCAATCATGTTCTGCAGCAATTCCCGCGAAAGCTCGCGGCGGATGCCATTCTCGAACTCGGCCTCGGTCTGCCCGGTGCGTTCCAGAGCAAAGCTGTAGGCCTCACGATCGAAGCCACCAGACAGGCTTTGAAAGGCCGGGATTTCCGTAACCCGGCTGGCCACAACAGCATCGCCGACCGACAGTCCGATCCGTGCGGCCTCGTTGTCGAGCGCGGCCTGATCGACCAGCTGCTGCATCACCTCGCGGTCAAGCCCAAAAGTAATCGCCTCTTGCGCCGAAATCGGTTGACCGAACTGCTGCGCAAAGGCGCTGAGGCGGCCCTGGAAGGCACGGGCATAGTCGTCCGTGGTGATCTCTACCTCGCCGACACTACCCACGCTGCGGACACCCCCGCCGAAGTTGGTGATGCTGAAGCCGCCAAGGCCCACGATCAGCATGCCAATCATCACCCAGGCGGCGGCCTCTTTCGCCTTGCTTTTCGGGCGCTTCACGTCTTCGTCCGGGGTCTTGGCCATGGCTCTGCCTTTGGGTTGGTCTGGCAAGGGTGAATAGAGGCTGCGCCCTTGGGGGGCAAGACCGGATCAGGGCCGAAAGGCCGCCAGCCTGAGGAACATTTCCGAGATGCCACCCGCATCGACATTGGCGAAGGCAATCCTGATCTGCCGCTTGCCCGCCGCTGACCCCTCGGGCTGGAACATCGTCCCCGGCAGCATGAGAAGCGAGGCTTCGGTCACCAGCCTTTTGCAGAGCGCGTCGCTCGCCATGTCGAAAGGATGCTCGACATAGGCGAAATAGGCGCCGCAGCCCAAAAGCTTCCAGCCGTCCAGCGCGGTAAACCCGTCGGTCATCGCGCGGCGGCGGGCGAGGATCTCATCGCGTTCCCCCGCCACCCACTGCGACAGGTTGCGCATCCCCCACAGCGCGCCGATCTGGCCCAGCTGGCTGGGGCAAATCGCGACGGTATCCAGGAACTTCTCCACCTCGGCCAGCCGGTCCGTGCTGGCGACAATCGCGCCTACCCGGTGCCCGGTCAGACGGTAGGCTTTTGAAAAGCTGTAAAGCTGGATGACCGTGCCGGCCCAGTCGGGATCGGCGAACAGCTCATGCGGGCGGCCGGACCGGCTGTCGAAATCGCGATAGGTCTCGTCGATGATCAGCGCCAGCCCATGGGCGCGAGCCAGATCGCGGAAGGCAGCAAGGGTTTCCGCCGGATACTCGACGCCGCCCGGGTTGTTCGGGGTGACCAGCACGATGGCGCGGGTCTTTCCGGTGATCAGCCGTTCCGCCTGGGCCGCATCGGGGATCAGCGTGGCGCCGGTGTCCAGCGGCACGGCGCGGACCCCCGTCATGTCCAGCCACATCTTGTGATTGAAGTACCAGGGCGTGGGCAGGATCACCTCGTCCCCGGCCCCAGCCAGCGTGGCCATGACGGCAGTGAAAGCCTGATTGCAGCCCTGGGTGATCGCCACCTGCGCGGGCGCAATGTCCCCGCCATAGGCCGCCGACCATTGCGCCGCAATTTCCTCGCGCAAGCTGGGCAGACCCAGCACCGGGCCGTAAAGATGCGCGTTCGGGTCGTCCAGCGCGGCCTCGGCCAGCGCTTGCCGCAGCCCCATGGGCGGGCTTTCTACTGGTGCTGCCTGGCTTACGTTGATCAGCGGGCGGTCTGCTGGAAAGGTCACGCCTTGAATCCAGCGCCGCGCTTCCATCACCGGGGGTGGCTCGGTCGCGGCAAAGGCGGGGTTCAGGGGCAGGGCCAACGGGACAACTCCTCGTGCGCTTCGCTTCTCGTCGTGGACCGCGCCCAGCGATGAGCGCATGAAATGCGACGAAGAGCGGTCAGTCGGCCCCTCGCATGGGCTGGACGTATTGCAGCGCCATGTCCCAGGGGAAGAAGATCCAGGTGTCCTGGCTGACCTCGGTGATATAGCTGTCGACCTGCGGCTTGCCATGCGGCTTGGCGTAGACTGTTGCAAAATGTGCCTTGGGATACAGGCTGCGGATCAGTTCCAGCGTCTTGCCGCTGTCCACCAGATCATCGACGATCAGAATGCCGGTGCCGTCTCCCATCAGGTCCGCCTGCGGGGCCTTGATCACGCGCGCCTCGCGCCGCTGGTCAGCCTTGCCGCCGCCCGAGTGGTAGGACTTGACGCTGATCGTGTCGACCACGCGGATATCCAGTTCCCGGCTGACGATCATCGCCGGAACCAGCCCGCCGCGGGTGATCCCGACCACGGCCCGCCAGGTCCCGCCCTCGTCCGGCCCTTTGCCGTCCAACCGCCAGGCCAGAGCCCGGGCGTCTCGGTGAATCTGGTCCCAGCTGACGTGAAACCCTTTTTCATGCGGCAAGCGTTCAGCGGACATGGGACCCTCTTACGTGGCGGCGATCTTGATCCCCAGCAGGGCGAGCAGTCCGCCGAAGCTGCGGTCGATCACGGTTTTCAGGCTGATATACCCCGCCCGCGTCCGGTCAAGCGAGAAGATGCGGGCAACAGCTGTGTTCCACAGTGTTTCGGCCGCGAAGATGATGGCCAGAAGCGCAGCGTAGACCCAGAGCGGCGTGCCGGGGGGCACGGTGCCCAGGAAAATCGCGCTGAACATGACGGCGGGCTTGGGATTGGCAAGCTGAGTGAACAGCCCCAGGCGAAAGGCCGAGAGACCAGAGCGGGGCACCGGGCGGCTGTCGGCGGTCACGAAGGGCTCGGCCGCGTGGCGCCACAGGGTCCAGGCCATCCACAGAAGATACGCTGCCCCACCAAGTTTCAGCGCCCACAGTAGCGCCGGGGCGGCAGCGAACAGCAGGTTCAGCCCGAACATTGCCGCACTGGCCCAGACCACGGCGCCTGCCCCGATCCCCATGGCGAGGAACAGGCCAGTCCGCATCCCTTCGGTCAATCCGGTCCGCGCGCTCATCAGCACGGCGGGGCCAGGAGAGATGGCGGCGAAGACCACCAGCCCCACGAAGACCGAGAAAGCAGCAAACGTCATTGCCCACCGTCTTTCTTGCCGGTGACGATGTCGATATCGGGCGCGTCGATCGCCTTCATGCCGACGACATGATAGCCGCAATCGACATGCAGATTTTCGCCTGTGGTTCCCGACCCCAGGTCGGACAGAAGATAGAGCGCAGCCTTGCCGACCTCTTCTTGCGTCACGTTGCGGCGGAGGGGCGAGTTCAACTCGTTCCAGCGCATGATATAACGGAAATCGCCGATGCCGCTGGCGGCCAGCGTCTTGATCGGCCCAGCGCTGATGGCGTTCACCCGGATGCCATCCTTGCCCAGGTCCTCGGCCAGATACTTGACAGACGCCTCAAGCCCCGCCTTCGCCACGCCCATGACGTTGTAGTGTGGCATGACCTTTTCCGCGCCGTAATAGGTCAGCGTCAGAAGGCTGCCACCCGGCCCCATCATCGCCGCCGCCCGCTGGCACACAGCGGTGAAACTGTAGACCGAGATGTCCATCGCCAGCGCAAACCCCGCCCGCGATGTATCCACATAGCGCCCGCGCAACTCGTTCTTGTCGGCAAAGCCGATGGCATGGACTAGGAAGTCGATCTGGCCCCATTCGGCCTTCAACGCGGTGAAGAGCGCATCGATGCTGTCGTCGCTGGCCACGTCGCATTCGTACAAGAGAGGCTTGCCAAGACTGGCGGCCAAGGGCTCCACCCGCTTCTTCAGCGCCTCACCCTGATAGCTGAACGCAAGCTCTGCCCCCTGGGCGGCGACGGCCTGCGCGATGCCCCAGGCAATCGACTTGTCATTCGCAAGCCCCATGATCAGGCCGCGCTTGCCCTGCATCAGTCCGGTTGACATTCCCGACCCCTCGCCCACTTTTCGTTGTCAAAGACGTGTAGGCGAAGTGCCACCCTGCTTCAAGGGCAGGCCCTCATGCCCCTGAAGGAGTATCACGCATGGACCGAACCGGCATCTTCGCGGGCGAAGACCCGTTTCATATTGCCCGCGACTGGCTGGCAGAAGCCGAACCGCTGGAACCGAACGACCCCAACGCCATCGCGCTGGCCACGGTCGATTCCGACGGGCTGCCGAATGTACGGATGGTGCTTCTGAAGGAAATCGAGGCCGACGCCTTTGTCTTCTACACCAACTATGGCTCGCAGAAGGGGCAGGAAATCGCGGCATCGGGCAAGGCGGCATTTGTGCTGCACTGGAAATCGCTGCGGCGCCAGATTCGGGTCCGGGGCCTGACCGAACGCGAAGAAGGGCCGCAAGCCGACGCGTATTTTGCCAGCCGTAGCCTGAAGTCGCGGCTTGGGGCCTGGGCCAGCCAACAGTCTCAGCCCCTCTCCTCGCGTGAAGCGCTGATGGCCGAGGTCGCCCGGGTTGCAGTCAGCAAGGGGCCGAATCCTCCGCGTCCACCCTTCTGGGGCGGCATACGGATTCGCCCGGTCGAGATCGAATTCTGGGCGGACGGTGCCTTCCGGTTGCACGACCGCGTCCGCTGGTCGCGCAAGACGTTGACAGAACCCTGGTTGACCTTACGTATACATCCCTAGTTTTGACACAGTTGCTGCCCAAGCTGCCCGATAGGTGTGGATTTGGGCTTGAACCTGCCGACGTATTGGCGACATCTCTACACCCAGGGGCTCATTCTGGGGAGAAGGCTCTGCTTATGACTGACGAAGATGAGGTCATGCAGCTCGTGCATGGTCGCGTTAAGTGGTTTGATCCTTCCAAGGGTTTTGGTTTCATAGTTTCCGACACAACCGATGTTGATATCCTGCTGCATGGCAATGTTCTGCGGAACTTTGGCCAAGGCTCTGTGGCAGATGGGGCTGGCATAACCGTTCGGGTTCAGCGAACCCAGCGGGGCGTTCAGGCTGTGGAGGTGGTGCGCATTGAGCCGCCCGAAGGGGTGGTCTTTCCGCTTACCGACGAAGCTGGACAGCTTATGGGAACCGACATCCTGTCGCTTCCGCTGGAACCGGCGCGGGTGAAGTGGTTCGACAAGGGCAAGGGATTCGGCTTTGCCAACGTCTTCGGCCGCCGTGCCGATGTATTCATCCACGCCGAGGTGCTGCGCGTCTCGGGGTTTGCCGATCTGACGGCGGGTGAGGCGGTCGCCCTGCGCAATGTCGACGGCAAGCGCGGTCGGATGGCGGTTCAGGTCGTGTCATGGGAAACCGCAGCACGGGATGATTGATGATGTCGCGCCAGGCCATTGCCGCTCCACTCCTGTTCTGGCTGGCCAGTCCTGTCCTCGCCGAAGCGCCCTGCGCGCCCGGCCGGGTCGACCTGCGCTGGCCCGGCGGTGGCGAAAGTTTTGTGGTCGAGGTCGCCGATGACTCCGCCGAACGGGCGCGCGGGCTGATGTTTCGCGAAAGCATGGACCCGGCCTCGGGCATGCTGTTCGTCTACGAAAGCCCGCGTCGCGCCCAGTTCTGGATGAAGAACACCCTGATCCCGCTGGACATGATCTTTGCCGATGCGACTGGCACAGTGACACGCGTGCATTCGAACGCAGTGCCGGGCGACCTGACGCCAATCGACGGGGGCGAGGGCGTGGCATTCGTGCTAGAGATCAACGGGGGGCTCGCCGAACGTCTGGGTATCGCCCCCGGGGCCGTTCTGCGTCATCCTTCGGTCCCGGCCGCCCTGGCAGCCTGGTCCTGTAGCGGCTAAAGGCTTTTCTTTCCCGAAGCGACCCGTTATGGAAGCGCCAGTCGGGGCGTAGCGCAGTCTGGTAGCGCGACGGTTTTGGGTACCGTAGGTCGAGAGTTCGAATCCCTCCGCCCCGACCACCTTTCACCCTTCGTGCCGCTTGTCCTGCCGGCCGCAAGACTTATCGAAAAGTTTTGCCGAATTCCTTCGACGGAATTTGCTCCCGGCAGCAACCTGGCCCATATCTTGTCAGGAGAGGCCTGCTCCATGACCCTTGCTTTCGATCATTCCTACGCCCGCGACCTGCCCGGCACCTTTTTGCGGGTTGCCCCAGATGTGGCCCCTGCGCCGCGCCTTCTGGTCCTGAACCGGTCGCTGGCCGATCAGCTGGGCCTGTCCCTGACCGATGCGCAGGCAGCAGACTGGTTTTCCGGCGCGTCCCTGCCGCCTGGGGCCGATCCCATCGCCCAGGCCTATGCCGGCCACCAGTTCGGCGGCTTCTCGCCACAGCTCGGCGACGGTCGCGCACATCTGCTTGGAGAAATTGTCACGCCGCAAGGCCGTTTCGACATCCAGCTGAAGGGCTCGGGCCGCACCCCGTTTTCCCGCGGCGGCGACGGCAAGGCCGCCATCGGCCCGATGCTGCGCGAATACCTGATCTCGGAATTCATGGCTGCCATTGGGGTGCCCACCACCCGCTCCCTCGCCGTCGTCGCGACGGGCGAAGAGATCTGGCGCGAGACGAGACTTCCCGGCGCGGTTCTCGCCCGGGTAGCGGCAAGCCACTTGCGCGTCGGCACCTTTCAGTTCTTCGCCGCGCGGGGCGATCAGGCAAACGTCAGGCGGCTTGCCGACTATGCCATCGCCCGCCACTACCCCGATCTTGCCCAGGCCGATAACCCCTATCTCGCGCTCCTGGACGCCGTCATCGCCCGCCAGTCCCGGCTGATCGCCGAGTGGATGGGTGCGGGCTTCATCCATGGCGTGATGAACACCGACAACATGGCGATATCCGGCGAGACCATCGACTACGGCCCCTGCGCGTTCATGGAGAGCTACGCGCCTGGCACGGTCTTTTCCTCGATCGACCATCAGGGTCGCTATGCCTATGCCAACCAGCCGCTGGTCCTTGGCTGGAACCTTGCCCGCCTGGCCGAGACGCTGGTGCCGCTCCTTGACCCGGACCAGACCCGCGCGGTGGACCTGGCAAACGACCGCCTGACCGGCATTGCCGGACGCTACCACACCGAATGGCTGGCGGCGATGCGCCGCAAGTTGGGGTTTGTCGGCGAAGACGACAGTGACGGGGCCATCGCCAATGACCTGTTGACCGCGATGGAGGGCGCGGACTGGACCCTCACCTTCCGCCGTCTCGCGGACGAGACTGCACTCCGACCCTTGTTTGACGACTTCACAAGGATGGAGGTCTGGCTCCCCCGCTGGCGTGTCCGCGCAGGCGACGGCGCGGCCCGGCGTATTGCACAAGCCAACCCCGCCGTGATCCCGCGCAATCACAAGGTCGAAGAGGCGCTCGCCGCCGCAACCGAAGGCAACATGACGCCCTTCCACGCCCTCCTCGCCGCAATCCAGCAGCCCTTCACCGAGGCCGAGCCCTTCATGCTTCCCGCCCCGACCGGCTTTGGCCGATACGTCACCTTCTGCGGCACCTGATTCCCCTCACCCCCGGCCCCTCTCCCTCGAGGGGAGAGGGGTGACCATTGGCACTGCTGGCGCTCCCGGCACTCCAGGGCGTCCCCTCTCCCCCTGGGGGAGAGGGCCAGGGTGAGGGGGAGGCTGGCCGCAAGCGCCACGATTGACGCCCCCTTCCTTCCCCGCCACCATGCGCGCATGGCCGACCGCTCCGACATCCACGACCGCCTCGCCGCCAGCTTGCGCGCCGCCCGCAAGGCCCGCGGCCTGTCGCTCGACGCCGCCGCCAAGCTTTCCGGCGTCTCCCGCTCCATGGTCAGCCAGATCGAACGCGGCGAATCCTCGCCCACCGTCGCCACGCTCTGGGCCCTGACCCAGGCCCTCCAGCTTGATTTCGCCGGCCTCCTCGAAGGCCGCCCCGCCCCTGGCATCGAGATCACCCGCGCCTCCGCCGCCCCCGTGATCCAGCGCGGCGGCGTCACCATCCGCATCCTCTCCGCCCCCGAATCCGTCGGCCACCACGAGGTGTATGAGCTTCAGTTCACCAAGGACGCCAAACTCACCTCCGACCCCCATTCCCCTGGCTGCCGTGAGCATCTGACCGTCCTCGAAGGCCGCCTCACCGTCACCTCCGGCGACGCGACCGACCACCTGCAACCCGGCGATGTCGCCCGCTACCCCGCCGACCGCCCGCATGAGATCGCAGCCCAAGGGGCCGCCCGCGCCATCCTGATCGTTCAGGACAGCTGATTTCCACTATGGCGGATGAAAATCCGCCAAGTTGACATGCGACCCACACTCTGCCATTTTCCGCAAAACCGGAAAGGGTTCTGCCATGACGGACGCCACAGCCTTCCTTGACCACATCACCGCGACCCTGCAGACCATCGAGGCCGACGGCCTGATGAAGCGCGAACGCCTCATCACCGGCGCCCAGGGCGCGCATGTCCAGATGGCCGGGCGCGAGATGCTGAACCTCTGCGCCAACAACTACCTCGGCTTGGCCTCCGACCCCACCACGGCTTCGGCATGGCCTCGGTCCGCTTCATCTGCGGCACGCAGGACCTGCACCGCAAACTCGAAACCCGCCTCGCCCGCTACCTCGGCCAGGACGACACGATCCTCTTCGCCGCCTGCTTCGACGCCAACGGCGGCCTTTTTGAGCCCCTCCTTGGCCCCGAGGACGCCGTCATCTCCGACGCCCTCAACCACGCCAGCATCATCGACGGCATCCGCCTCTGCAAAGCCAAACGCTACCGCTATGCCAACTCCGACATGGCCGACCTTGATGCGCAACTGCAGGCCGCGAAAGCCGACGGTGCACGCTTCATCCTGATTGCCACCGACGGCGTCTTCTCGATGGACGGCTACTACGCCAAACTCCCCGAAATCCGCGCACTCGCAGATACTTACGGCGCGATGGTCATGGTCGACGACTGCCACGCCACCGGCTTCACCGGCCCCAAGGGCGCAGGCACCCCGGCGCGCGCGGGCGTCAAGGTGGACATCCTCACCGGCACACTCGGCAAGGCCCTTGGCGGCGCCTTGGGCGGCTACATCGCCGGCCCGCAACCCGTCATCGACCTCCTGCGCCAGCGCGCGAGGCCCTACCTTTTCTCCAACGCCCTCCCCCCGGCCGTGGTGGGGGCAGCACTGGCCGCCCTCGACATCGTGGAACAAGCCGACGACCTGCGCGAAAAGCTCACCGAGAACGCCCAGTACTGGCGCGCAGGCCTCACCGAAGCAGGCTTCACCCTCCTGCCCGGAGATCACCCGATCATCCCCGTCATGCTGGGTGACGCGAAACTCGCGCAAGCCATGGCCGCCGACCTCAACACCCGCGGCGTCCATGTCGCACCCTTCTTCTTCCC
>JALOTD010000006.1 GCA_025458105.1 Tabrizicola sp.
ACCCCCGCACCGAGGCCTACATCACCGGCCGGATCGGGTAAGGAGCATGACGATGAACTCGGCGCATATCCTGACCGCCTTCGACCGCGACCTCGAAGCGCTGCAGGCGCATTTTCTGAAACTGTCGGGCCTGACGGAGCAGGCCTTGCTTGATGCCTCGAAAGCATTGGAATCCCTTGATCTTCCGGCAGCTGAACGGGTTATCTTGGCGGACCGTTCCATTGACGAGCTGGAAGAGTTCATCCAGATGGAGGCCGCCAGCCTGATCGCCCGCCGCGCACCCACGGCCAGCGATCTGCGGCGAGTCCTTGCCGTCATGCGCGCGTCCCACAGCCTGGAACGCGTGGGCGACTATGCCAAGAACGTCGCCAAACGCACCCGCCAGATCGCCCAGTCCGCCCCGGTCGACGGTCATGCCGGAACCATCCGCCGCATGTCGACCCTGGTGACGAAAATGCTGGACGAAGCGACCCGCGCACTGGTGCAAAAGGACGCGCAACTTGCCGAAGCCGTCCGCAAGCGCGACCTCGACATCGACCAGATGTACAACACGCTGTTCCGCTCGCTTTTCACCTACATGATGGAAAGCCCGGCCAACATCGGCCCTTCGATGCATCTGCACTTCATCGCCAAGAACATCGAACGCGCGGGCGACCATGCCACCACCATCGCCGAGCAGGCGCTGTACCTTGCGACCGGCGTCATGCCCTCGGACCCCCGCCCTAAGGCCGAGACCCCAGCAACGTAGGGTCGGCAATCTTTAGCCCGCCTTCAGAAGCGGCAGCATCAGCGCGAAGAGCTCCGCCTGGGACGAAATTCCGCAGCGCGCATAAAGCTGCTTGCGGAACACCTTCACCGTCTGCGGGCTGACCCCCAGCCGCAACCCGATCGACACCGTCGAATGCCCGCGCAGGATCAAGAGCGCCACTTCCGCCTGCCGGGGTGACAACGCGATCCCGTGCCGCTTGGCCGCCGACAGCGCCAGCACCCCGGCCGTGTCCTCTGCCGGGCCCACGCTTTCCGCGATCCCGCGCCAATGACCGCGCGCCAAGGCCGCAATCACTGGGCCAAGCCTTTGACAAACTTCCATTTCCGTACCACCGAAGGCCCGCCCCGAGGTCGCATCTCGCCCCAGGCACAGGTTCAGGCAGACCCCCGGCGCGGGCCAGACGACGAAGGTGATCTCGTCCTGCAGTGTGGTCTGGTCGTAGTATTCGATGAAATACCGGCTGCGGTGAAAGGCGTCCGGCGCGATGTCGCGCAAACGGTACACCCCTTCCGGCGCGCGTTGGCGGTGCAGGTCGTAGTATGGATCCAGTCGGAAGGCACCCGCCACGTAAGTGCTTTCCAGCTCGGAGAAAACCTGCGGACTGATGAAGCGGCGGTACAAAACCAGCGGCGGCCCCGCATCGCGGTAGGCCAGGATGATCAGATTGTCCGGTCGCGCCACCGCCAGGAACAAGTCCCACAGCCCCGCCTCGAACCCGTCGCCGCCGATCCGAGCAATCACCTCGGCGAGACGGGTTTCAGACAGGTTTGGCAGGGCCTCCATGATACCTCATTGGGGGTATATACCCCCCACTGGACGTCGCATTAGCCTTATCCCAGCCATCAGGGGGTATGAATCGCCAAATGTCCACCGCCGTCGACATCCGCGACGCCGTCAAGACCTACGGACAGGTGACCGCGCTGCAGGGCGTCTCGCTAAACATCGCCGACAATGAGTTCTTTACTCTCCTCGGCCCCTCGGGCTGCGGCAAGACCACGCTTCTGCGGCTGATCGCGGGGTTCGAAGAGATCACGGCGGGCCAGATTCTGCTGTTCGGTCAGGACATTGCGCGGTTGGAGCCGAACCATCGGCCAGTGAACACGGTCTTTCAGAACTACGCCCTTTTTCCGCATATGTCGGTCCTGGACAACGTGGCCTTCGGGCTGAAGATGAAGGGGGTGGACCTGCCCAGCCGTCAAAAGCGCGCCGGGCAAGTGCTTGAGATGGTTCACCTATCCCAGTTTGCCGACCGCCTGCCCGCCCAGCTTTCCGGCGGCCAGCAGCAGCGCGTGGCCCTTGCCCGCGCGCTGGCACCCGAGCCCAAGGTGCTGCTTCTGGACGAGCCACTCTCGGCCCTCGACCTCAAGCTGCGGCAAGCCATGCGGGTCGAACTTAAGCAGTTGCAGGAAGACACTGGCATCACCTTCATCTTTGTCACCCACGACCAGGAAGAAGCGCTGACCATGTCCGACCGCATCGCCGTCATGTCGAATGGCACGGTGCAGCAGATCGGCACCGCGCGGGACATCTACGAGGCGCCCGTCAATCGGTTTGTGGCTGATTTCATCGGTGAAACCAATCTGTTGCAGGTCGATGTTGAAGCAAATTCTGAAGACATTGCCATTGTTATCCTGCCAGGCGGGCACCGCATCACCTGCCCCTCGGCCAGTTCCAAGACCGGGAAGCATCACCTGTCGATCCGTCCCGAGCGAGTGACGATTGCCGACACGGGCAACCTCTCGGCGACCGTCGACCGGGTCGTCTACCTGGGCACCGACCTGCAGGTCATTGCACATCTCGACGACAGTCAAACGGTTACCATTCGCCTGCAGAACGCCGCCCGCACGGCTCCCCCTGCGCTGGGCCAACGCATCAGCCTGCAGCTGGAGGAAGGCGCGGCCCGCCTTCTGGCCGACTGATGGCCGCCCCCGGCCCCCAGCCCCAGACGGGTGACGCGGCCTATCGGGGGATCGTGCGGCCGCTTCTTCTGCCCACCTGGGCGGTGATCGGCATCCTGATGGTGCTGCCGGTCGCCCTTATGGCGGTTTATTCCTTTCTGACCAAAGAGTTCCGGGGCGGCGTCGAATGGGATTTCACCCTTGCCGCCTATGACCAGTTTTTCGTCACCCGGGGCCTTTTTGGTGACGAGCCGCCGCAAATCGAGTGGACCTACATCTCGATCTTCTGGCGCTCCATCTGGCAGGCGGCGCTGGCCACCCTTCTCTGTCTGCTGATCGGCTTTCCGACCGCCTGGTTCATTGCGACACGGCCCGCAAAGACCCGTGGAATCTGGCTTTTCCTGATTACCATCCCCTACTGGGTCAACCTTTTGATCCGCACGGTGTCCCTTCGCTTTCTCCTCCGCGATCAAGGGCCGCTGAACGAGGGGCTGATCGACCTTGGTCTGATCTCAGAGCCCTTACAGATCATCAACACCAACCTCGCGGTGCAACTGGGCCTGTTCTATAGCTACCTGCCCTTCATGGTGCTGCCGATCTACGCGGCGGTCGAGCGTTACAACTTCGCCCTCTCCGAGGCCGCCGCCGACCTTTACGCCAGCCGCTGGGCCACCTTGCGCGAGATTGTGTTGCCCGTGGTCAAGCCCGGCATCATCGCGGGCTGCATCCTGGTCTTTGTGCCGTCCCTCGGCGCTTTCCTTGCGCCCGATCTGCTGGGTGGCGCCAAGACCTTCATGATCGGGAGCCTGATCGACGAACAGTTCAAGGGCTCACAAGGCAACTGGCCGTTCGGCGCGGCGGTGGCGATGATCCTGATGAGCTTGGTCCTGATTGTCCTTTTGCTTTACGCCCGGGCACAGACGCGGGGGGCGCGATGAAGGGTGTGCGCCACTACCCCGGCTTTCTGCCGCTGACGATCCTGTGCCTGATTGTCCTTTATGCACCCTTGGCTGTGGTGGCGGTCTACAGCTTCAATGCCTCCACCTCGATCACCCAATGGGGTGGCTTTTCTTTGCGCTGGTATGCCGATGTCTTTACCGGCGCCGAGGCGGAACGCTTTGGCCAGGCGGCCTGGAACTCGCTGACCATCGCGCTGATCGCGGCCACGACCGCCACGGCCATCGCAACGGCGGCTGCGCTTGCGATGATCCGCGGCGGGCCGTTTCGCGGCCGGCAGGCGAGTTTCGCGCTGATCAACCTGCCACTCATGGTGCCGGAAATCGTGATCGCGGTGGCCACGCTGATCTTTTTCTCTACCATCGGGCTGACGACCGGCTATCTGACCATCCTTCTCGCCCACATCACCTTCTGCATCCCCTTCGCCTATCTGCCCATCGCGGCGCGGCTTGAGGGGATCGAGGGCACCTATGAACAGGCCGCCCGCGACCTCTATGCCACCCGCGCGCAGGCCTTCCGGCTGATCCTTCTGCCTCTCATGATGCCCGGCGTGATCTCGGGCTGGCTTTTGGCCTTCATCATCAGCCTCGACGATTTCATCATCACCAACTTCGTCAAGGGCGCGGGGATGGAGACCTTGCCGACCGCGATCTTCGGGTCGGTGAAACAGGGCATCAAGCCCAACATCATGGCCATTTCCACGCTGATGCTTCTGGTCAGCGTCCTGTTCGTGACTGCCGCCTACCTGATCAACCGCAAGGGGCAGAAGACCCCGTGACAACAAGGAGAACCCCATGAAAAGACTGCTTCTTTCTACCGCTTTCCTCGCCTCGCCCGCCTTTGCCGAGGGCGAGCTGAAGGTCTACCACTGGTTCGAGTATATCCCCGAGGACCTGGTCACCAAATTCGAGACCGAGACCGGCATCGACGTGACCATCGACACCTATGACAGCAACGAGGCGATGCTGGCCGCGCTGAAGGCGGGCAAGCTTGGCCAGTATGACGTGGCCGTGCCGGGCGACTACATGGTCAAGATCATGGCCGGGGAAGGCCTGCTGGATACCTTCGCGCCGACCGACCTGCCGAACTTCGGCAACATCGCGCCGCAGTGGCTGGACGTGCCCTTCGACCCGGGCCGCCAGTCGTCGATCCCCTATCAGTGGGGCTCTACCGCCTTTTCGGTGAACCGCGATGTCTTCACCGGCGACATCTCTACCCTCGGCATCATCTTCGACCCGCCGCCGGAACTGCAGGGCAAGATCAACGTCCTCGACAGCCAGGGAGAGGTGCTGGCGCTCGGCTCGATCTACCTTGGCATTCCGCAATGCACCCAGGACCGCGAGCAGCTGAAGGCGCTGAACGACATGCTCCTGAACGCCAAACAGCACTGGGCCTCGTTCGGCTCCGACATCTCGAAGGATGTGCTCGTCTCGGGCGATGCGGCGGCGGGGATGATCTACAACGGCTTTTCCGCCAAGGCGCGGGCCGAGGGCGCGAATGTCGAATTCGCCTTCCCGAAAGAGGGCTACGTTGTCTGGATGGACAACGTCGTCCTCCTGAAGGACGCACCCAACCGCGACAACGCGCTGAAATTCATGAACTTCCTGCTGGATCCAGCGAACGCCGCCGCTGTCACCAACTACGCCGCCTACAGCGCGGGCGTGACGGGGGTTGAACCCTTCCTTGCCCCCGAAATCTCGGGCAGCCCGGAGAACAACCCGCCGGCCGACCAGAAAGGCTTCTTCATCGAAGCCTGCGACGAGGAAACCCAGAAGCTTTACGACGCGATCTGGACCAACCTGAAGAAGTAGACCCATGCGCCGCCCGTCACCCTGACCGGCGACGGGCGGCCCTGAAGGACCCGCCATGCGCGTAGCACTTCTGCAAACTCATTCCCCAATGGGCGATCTTGACGCCGCCTGTGCCGCAGCAGAGGCCGCGTTGGCCGCCGCCGCCGCAATGGGCGCCGAAGCCCTTGTCCTGTCCGAAGTCTTCCTGCCGGGCTACAACCAACCGGACATCCCCGCCCGCGCGCTCACCCTCGACAGCCCGCAGCTACTGCACCTTGCTGCCGCAGCTCGCCGCCACCAGACGGCCCTGGTCGTGGGCTACGCCGAGCGCGACAGCGACACCCTCTACAACTCTGCCGCCTGCTTTGGCCCCGATGGAGCCTGTCTGGCCAACTACCGCAAGGTTCAGCTTTATGGCCCCCGGGAACGCGCCCTTTACCAACCCGGCAACACTTATGCGACCTTTCCACTGGGCGCTGAAACGGCAGCGATTCTCATTTGTTACGACGTGGAGTTTGCACCGCATGTGAAGTCTCTGGCCGACCGCGGAGTGACGCTGATCCTTGCGCCCACCGCCAACATGGCGCCCTTCACCCATGTCGTCCACCACACCGTCCCGGCCATGGCCGCAAACCACGGGGTGACGATCGTCTACGCCAACTATTGCGGCACGGAAGGTGATCTTACTTACGTTGGCGGCTCGCTCATCGCCGGACCGCATGGCGAGATCCTGGCCCAGGCAGGCGAGCATCCCGCGCTTCTGGTCGCCGATATTCCCGCGCGCAACCCCGCGCGGTTGTCCACCCAATCCGCCGACCTGAAGGCCCTCTGATGCGCGACCCCCGCCACGATATTCTGTTCACGCCACTGCAAATCGGCCCGAAGACCGCCAAAAACCGCTTCTACCAGGTGCCCCACTGCAACGGTGGCGGCTATCGTGACCCCTCCGCGGTGGTCGAGATGCGCCGCACCAAGGCCGAGGGCGGCTGGGGCGTGATCTTCACCGAACAGACGGAAATCCACCCGACCTCCGAGATCACCCCCTTCATCGAACAGCACCTCTGGGACGACCGCGACTTGCCCGCGCTGGCCCGCATGGCGGAGGCGATGAAATCCCACGGTGCGCTCGCCGGCATCCAACTCGCCTACTCCGGCATCAACGGCCCGAACCTCTACTCCCGCGAGGTGCCGCTTGCGGTCACGGGCGGCCCGATCCTGACCTTCACCTCCGACCCCGTCCAGGCCCGCACCATGGACAAGGAGGACATCCGCGACCTCCGCCGCTGGTTCAAGAACGCCTTTCGCCGCAGCCAGCAGGCAGGCTTCGACCTCATCTGCCTTTACGGCGCCCACGGCTTCGGCATCCTGCAGCACTTCCTCTCCCGGGCCACGAACCACCGCACCGACGAGTACGGCGGCACCCTCACAAACCGCGCGAGGTTCCTGCGCGAGATCGTTGAAGATGCACGGGAAACCACGAAGGGCGAACTGGCCGTCACGCTCCGGATGAGCCTCCATGAAGGCGGACCTCAAGGCTTTTCCAATGCCGAACTCCGCGATTTCATCGCGATGCACGCCGACCTTCCCGACCTCTGGGACCTCGCCCAGGGCACTTGGGAGGCCTGCTCCGGCACCTCTCGCTTCAAGGACGAAGGCGCACAAGAGGCGCTGGTCAAGGGCATCAAGGACCTGACCCCGAAACCCGTCGTCGGCGTCGGCCGCTTCACCAGCCCCGACGCGATGGTGCGCCAGATCAAGGCGGGCATCCTCGACCTCATCGGTGCCGCAAGGCCAAGCATCGCCGACCCCTTCCTGCCGCTGAAAGTGGAACAGGGCCGCTATGAGGACATCCGCGAATGCATCGGCTGCAACATCTGCATCTCGGGCGACATGACCCAAGGCATCAGCCGCTGCACCCAGAACACCGCCTTCATGGAGGAATGGCGCAAGGGCTGGCACCCCGAGCGCCCGCGCCCCAAGGGCGCATCCGAAAGCGTCCTGATCGTCGGCGCGGGCCCCACGGGCCTTGAGGCCGCGCTCCAGGCCGCCAGACGTGGCTACAAGGTCACCCTGGCCGAGGCCACCACCACCCTCGGCGGCCGGGTGACAAAGGAACGCGCCCTTCCCGGTCTCTCCGCCTGGGGCCGCGTCGCCGACTACCGCACCGGCCAACTCGCTCCCCTTCCCAATGTCGAGATCTACCGCGACAGCTCCCTCACGCCCGACGACGTCCTCGCGATGCAAGCCGACCACGTCGCCATCGCCACAGGGGCCAACTGGCGCCGCGACGCCGTGGCGCGCTTCCACCTGCACCCGATCCCGACTGATCCGGCGATGCCGCTCTACACCCCAGACGACCTGATGTCGGGCCGTTGCCCCGAGGATCAGACCGTCGCGCTTTATGACGACGACCATTTCTACATGGGCTCCGTCCTCGCCGAGCTCATGATCGCGAAGGGCAACCGCGTCCACTTCATCACCCCCGCCGTGAAAGTCGCCGAGTGGACCGACAACACGCTGGAGCAGGGCACGATCATGCGCCGCCTTCTCGATCTCGGCGTGGAGATCCACCTCAGCAAAGCCCCGGAAGCCATTGGCGCAGCAGACGTAACGCTGGGATGTACTTGGACCGGCCGCCAGACCCTGCTCCCCTGCGACGCGGTCCTCCACGTCACCTCCCGCACTCCGAACGACAGCCTCTATCACCAGATCAAAGCCCTCGACTGGCAGGCCGCCGGGATCAAGTCGCTGAAACTCATCGGCGACGCCGCCGCCCCCGGCCCCATTGCCTGGGCGACCTACGCCGGGCGCAACTGGGCCGAATCCCTCGACCAGCCCGACCAGGGCGACGCCCTCACCTTCCGCCGCGAGATCGCCGCGCTCGACCCCGGCCCCAGCCTCCTGCCATGACCGAGCCCTTTCACCTTGCACCAAGTATCCCCGCCGGAGGCACCCGAGCGTTTCTGCGTCCTTCACGCAGAAACGCGCGACAAAGAGTCTTCGCGCGGAACGCGCTCAATTCAATAACCGCCCTCACCCACGGACCCCAACGATGACCCACTTCCGCCACCGCAAGTTCAACACCCGCGAGACCTATCCGGAACAGAAGCTCGACAATGACCTCTGCCAGGCCGTCGTTGCGCGCGGTCGGATCGTTTTTCTTCGTGGCCAGTGCCCGCAGGACCTCGACACCGCCAAGGACATCGGCAGCCATGACCCGGTCGAGCAGACCCACAAGGTCATGCAGAACATCCGGCAGCTGCTGGAAGAGGTCGGCGGCAAGATGGAGCATCTCTGCAAGGTTGTCGTCTATCTGACCGACGTCCGCCACCGCGAGGCGGTCTACCGGACGATGGGCGAATACATCAAGGGCGTGCACCCGGTCTCGACCGGCGTCGTCGTCACCGCGCTCGCCCGGCCCTCGTGGCTGGTGGAAATCGACGGGACCGCCGTCATCCCGGACGACGAGACATGACCTTCTCCATCGTCGCCCGCTGCGCCCGAACCGGACAGTTCGGCATGGCCATCTGCTCCTCCTCCCCCGCCGTCGCCGCGCGCTGCGCACATGTCCGGGCGGGGGTGGGCGCGGTGGCGAGCCAGAACATCACGGACCCAGGCCTTGGCCCCCTCCTGCTGGACCAGCTGGAGGCTGGTCTATCGGCGGGCGACGCCTTGCAGGCCATCACCACCGACCGCGCCCACATCGACTATCGCCAGCTCCTCGTCGTCGACCGCAAGGGTCGCACCGCGATCCATTCAGGCCGACAAGTCCTGGGCGTCTGGGGCGAGGCACAGGCAACCGACTGCGCGGCTGGCGGCAACCTCCTGGCCGGAGAGTTGGTGCCGATGGCGATGGTCGAGGCCTTTGCAGGTGCGAAGGGGCATCTTGGCGAACGGCTGATGCTGGCCCTTGAGGCCGGATTGAAAGCAGGTGGCGAAGCAGGCCCGGTCCATTCCGCAGGGCTCAAGGTGGCCGACCGGCTTTCCTGGCCCCTGGTCGATCTGCGGATCGACTGGACTGACGACCCCATCGGCATGCTGCGAACGGCCTGGGAGGTCTACGCGCCGCAGATGACCGCTTACGTCCAGCGCGCCGAAGACCCGACGCAGGCCCCCTCCTACGGGGTGCCGGGTGATGAGTAGGTTTCCAGAGATGAAGAAACCGTTAATGTCCATGGACAACATCATGATTTCGCTTGATAATTTGAAAATGTTCACCGTGGATACTTCGCGGCTTGAAAGGCGCAAGCCATGATCGAAACCGTCCACACCCTTGTGATCGGCGGCGGGCAGGCCGGGGTTGCCACCTCCGCCCACCTGCAGAAACAGGGCGTCCCCCACCTTGTCCTCGAACGCGACCGTATCGCCGAACGCTGGCGCTCCTGGCGCTGGGACAGCCTGGTCGCCAACGGCCCCGCCTGGCATGACCGCTTCCCCGAGGCAGAGTTCGACGCCATCGACCCCAACGCCTTCGCTGGCAAGGAAGCCGTCGCCGACTACTTTGTCCGGTTCGCCAGCGACCGGAACCTGCCCATCCGCGAGGGCGTCGCGGTGACCAAGCTCGAACGACAGGGCGACCACTTCCGCGCCGCCACCGCCACGGGCACCATCCAGGCCCGGAACGTTGTCGTCGCAACCGGCCCGTTCCAGAAGCCCGTCATCCCCACGGTCATCACCAACCCCGCGATCACCCAGCTCCACTCCAACAGCTACCGCAACCCCGGCCAGCTGCCCGACGGTGCGGTCCTGGTGGTCGGCGCGGGCTCCTCTGGCGCGCAGATCGCCGAGGAACTGGTGCGCGCGGGTCGCCGGGTGTTCCTGTCCCTCGGGCCGCATGACCGCCCGCCACGACGCTATCGGGGCCAGGATTTCGTCTGGTGGCTGGGCAAACTGGGCAAATGGGACATGAAGGCCCCGACGCCGGGGACCGAGCATATCACAATCGCCGTTTCGGGGGCCTACGGTGGGCATACCATGGATTTCCGGCGTCTTGCGGCCTTGGGCGTCACGCTTCTGGGCCGAGCCGGGCCCTATTCAGGCGGCAAACTACAGATCGCCGCCGACCTGGCCCAGAACATCGCCGCGGGCGACCGCAACTATCTTTCCGTCCTGGATGAGGCCGATGCCTACGCGGCGGATCATGGCCTTGATCTGCCCGAAGATCCGGGTGCGCGAGAGTTCCTGCCCCTGCCCTCTTGCGTAACCGACCCGATCCTGTCGCTGGACCTGCGGGCCGAGGGCATCTCGACGATCCTGTGGGCCACCGGGTTCAAGCTGGATTTCGGCTGGATCGACATCCCGGTCTTCCGCGAGGATGGCCGCCCGCGCCACACCGACGGGGTCAGCGAGGTGCCGGGGCTGTATTTCGTCGGCCTGCCCTGGCTGTCCTGCCGGGGGTCCGCCTTCATCTGGGGCGCGTGGCGCGATGCGGAACGGCTGGCAGCCCATATTGCGATGCGCAGTCCCCAGACAGTGGCGTAACGGGCTACCAGTCGGCTGCGCGCCAGACCTCTTTTCCCTTGAACAGGGTAGACAGCACACGGGTTTGCGAGATTTCGGCACTTGGGCAGGCGAAGATGTCCTGGTCCAGAACGATCAGGTCAGCGGAATAGCCGGTTCGCAACATGCCGGTGAAATGGTCGCGCCAACAGGCACGCGCGGCGTTCACGGTGTAACCCTGCACGCATTCGGCAATGGTCAGGGCCTGGTCGGGGAAGAAGGGCGGCTCGGGCAGATCGTCCTGGCGCTTTTGCCGGGTGATCGCGGTTTCGATGATCTCGAACGGGTTCAGCGTCGAGACCGGCCAGTCCGAGGAGAGGACCCAGTCGGCCCCAGCGTCCAGCATCTTGCGGAAGGCATAGGTGTCGGGCCAGCGCGCCGGGCCGATCATTGCAAGCGACGGGTCAGAATACGGGGGTTCCAGCCGCGCCCACAGGGGCTGGACATTGGCTGTGGCAAGCCCTTGCAGGCGGACATAGTCGTCGGGATCGACCAGTTGCAGATGGGCCAGCTGGTGCTGGGCGGGCCAGGGGCCGTCGGCGGCACGGGCGGCCTCCAGCCCCTCCAGCGCCCGGCGGGCAGCGGCGTCGCCGATGACATGGACATGGATTGCAAAGCGGGCCGCGTCCAGCGCGATCATCAGCGCCTTGGTCTCATCGGTCCCGAACATGCAAGGAGCAGTGCCGCCTTGGCTATCGGCGTAGGGGTGCAGGGTCGCCGCTGTCCGGTTCTCGAACACCCCGTCCATGAAGAACTTGGCGGAATGGATGTGGAAATCGGGGCCGGGATGCGCCCTGCGCCAGGCTGTCAGGCGGGCAACGGCGGTTTCCGGTGTGTCCGCCTCGGTCACCAGAGCGGTGCCCGCGACGCGCAGGGTCAGCGCCCCTTCGGCGGCGGCGCGGGCGTAGATGCGACGTTCCTGTTCGGTGATGCGGGCGTCCAGGACCCCGGTGATGCCGTAGCGGTTGGCATGGGACTGGCCCGCGCGCAGACCCGCCATCCAGTGATCGTCTGTCAGTGCGGGAAGGCGCGCGGCAACCAGGGGGATGACCTCCTCGTGCAGCATGCCCGTGGGTCGCCCGGCGGGGTCGCGCAGGATGTGGCCATTCGGCGGGTCCGGCATGTCGTGGACGCCCGCCAGCCGTATCGCGAGCGAATTCAGGCAGGCGTTGTGGAACGAGCTGTCATAGACAAGGACCGGGCGGTCGGCGACGGCCTGGTCAAGGACCTGGGCGGTCAGTGTCTCGTCACTGAAGACCCCCGGCTGCCAGCCGGAACCGAAGACGACCGGCAGATCCGGTTTTGCTGCCGCATGGGCGCGGAGCAAGGCAATCAGTTCCGTCTCGGTCGTTGCATCGTAGAGGTAAGCGGCCGTCGCAAGATCCAGCCCCCCGGACAGAAGATGGATGTGCGCGTCCTGAAAGCCGGGCAGCACCAGTTGGCCGCGGGCGTCGATCCTGTGCGGGGCATCGGGCGGGGTGCCTGTGCCGAGGCCGACAATCCGGCCCTCTCGGATCAGCACCCATTGGGCGACAGGGTTTGCCGGGTCCATCGTCCGGACCTTGGCGTTATGAACCAGAAGGTCAGCCAAGGCGCAACTCCTCCAGTGCGGGCCAGTCGTTGGCAGGAAGGACGCGCGCATTCTGCTGCACATCACCGGTCCAGACGAAAAGGCACAGGAAGGGCACCGCACCGACCTTGGTCAGATGCGGCTTGTGGCGCGGGTTCCAGACCGGCTGATGCGCCGGTTTCACCTGCAGCGGTCGGTCGGGACCAAAGCGCCAGCCATGCGGACCGGTCAGGGGGGCATAAAGCTCGGGCGCGGCGTGGTGGTGGTCGCGGTAAAGGACGTTGGGGGCAATGAGGAAGACCCCAAGGTCAACATCCCTTGCCGCGAAGGGCGCGGCCTCCCCCAGGATCGAGGCATAGGCATGGCCCGTCGCAAAGGCCTCGCCGATCCGATCGCGGGGGTAGGCGTCGTAGGTCACCCAGGCCAGCGACCCTGCCGCCCCGGCCAGCGCCTCGACCAGCGCCGGGGCACCGGTCACGGCATGCAGCGCGGGGTGAAGCCACGCGTCGACGACCTTGTTGCGTGCCCCGGGCGTAGGGCGCGGCGGCCCCGGATCGGCCGGAAGCGCCGCACGCACCTCTGCCGCTCCGGGGTGGCGCAGGGCCAGAACATAGTCGCGCGCGGCGTGATAAAGCCTGGTCAGGGCGTCCGTCGATTCGGGAAAGCTTGGCACTGGCAAATGCCTGTCCTGCAAGAGATACGCCGGATTCTGGCCATCATGTGCCGAGGCCACGCGGTAGACCTCCAGCACCTCGGCGCTGATCCGGCCCTGCCGCCACAGCTCCATCGCGGCAGCGTAGCGCACCCGTCCGGAGCCCGGCTGGCCCAGCGGCGCATGAAGAAGCGCGGCGGGGTCAGTCATTGGCCCGGAACGCCAGGCGTTCCTCTCGCAGGCGGCGGGACTCGGCGCGGGTCAGGATGATCCCTGCCGCAAGGACGCCAAGCCCCACGGTGACCACCATCAGCGTGGCCAGGGCGTTTATGTCGGGCGTCACCCCCAGCTTGACCTTGGACCAGACCAGAAGCGGCAAGGTCGTATTGCCCGGTCCGGTCACGAAGGACGAAATCACCACATCGTCCAGGCTGATCGTGAAGGCGAGAAGCCAGCCCGACAGGATCGCGGGAAAGATCACCGGCAGCGTAACGTCAAACATCACCTGCCACGGGCGTGAACCTAGGTCCATCGCCGCCTCTTCGATGGCGCGGTCGGCCTGCAGCATGCGCGCCTGGACAATGGTCGTCACGAAGACCATGCAAAAGGTGATATGCGCCAGCGTGATCGTGGTGAACCCGCGGCTGCCCGGCCAGCCTACCCAGTCGGCCATCAGGATGAAGAAGACGAGCATCGAGATGCCGGTAATGACCTCGGGCATGACCAGCGGCGCGATGACCAGACCGGAAAACAGCGTCCGCCCCCGAAACTTCGTGAACCGCGCCAGGGTGATCCCGGCCATGGTGCCGAGAATGGTGGCGATGCTGGCGGAGATGAGTGCAATCTGCAGCGACAGGATCAGTGCATCCCAGACTTGCTGGTTCTGGAACAGCGAGACGTACCATTTGGTCGAGAACCCGCCCCAGACCGTCGCCAACCGCGAGCCGTTGAAGCTGTAGACGATCATCGACAGGATCGGGATGTAAAGGAAGGCAAAGCCGAAGCAGAGCATCGTGATGAGAAAGGTCGAGCGGCGGGTCATTTCGACCCCTCGGCCCTGGCCTGGTAGTGGCTGTACAGCATCGTCGGGATCACCATCAGCACCAGAAGCGCCACCGCCACGGCCGAGGCCATCGGCCAATCCCGCGCCTGGCCGAATTCGTCCTGGATGATCTTGCCGATCATCGGCTGCGACGCGTTGCCGACCAGCGTGGGGATCACCAGCTCTCCCGCCGCCGGGATGAAGACCAGCATGCCGCCCGCCACAATGCCGGGGATCGACTGCGGCAGGGTCACGTCCCAGAACACCTGATGCGGTCGGCTGCCTAGGTCCATTGCCGCCTCGTCCAGCGTGGGGTCGAGCCGTTCCAGGCTGGCGTAAAGCGGCAGGATCATGAAGGGCAGATAGGTGTAGACCATCACCAGGACGACGGCGAAATTCGTGTTCATCAATGGGACAGACTTTACCGCCCAGTCCAGGGGGACAAGGAAGTTCCAGCTGTCGGTCAGCAACCCGTTGAACCAGGAATTCTTCCCCATCAGCCCCATCCAGGCATAGACCCGCAGAAGGAACGAGGTCCAGAACGGCAGAATCACCAGCATCAGCAGGATCGTCCGCCATCCCCTTGAGACGCGGGTCAGCGCAAGGGCCATAGGATAGCCGATCAGAAGGCACAGCATCGCCGTCAGCGCGGCATTCAGAACCGAGGTCATGAAGGCGCGCAGGTACAGACTGTCAGTGAAGACCCGACTGAAGGGCCCCAGGTTCACCCAAGGATGCTCGCCCCCGATGGAGAAGGGCGGGGCGGTGGGAGTATTGGTCGCGACACTCATCACGACGACGATCAGGAAGGGCAACAGGAAGAACAGGATCAGCCAAAGATAGGGCACACCGATCAGCAGCGCCCGCCAGCCTTTCAGGTCGAACCAGCGGCGGAGGGGGTGCTTGTCCATCAGTCCACCAGCACGATGGCGGCGCTTGGGTCGAAAGCGACCCAGACGGTGTCGTCCCAATCAGCCACCCGCGCGCCTTCGTCGCCGCGCCGGGCGTTTACGGCATGGGCCTGCACCAAGGCGCCGGGAAGCGCGATGCGGTAAAGGCTGTCCTTGCCGAAATAGGCCAGATCCTTGACCTGCCCTGCGACCGCATTTCCACCTTCCGGCCTATCCTTCGTGATGCGCAATTTTTCCGGGCGGATCGCAAGGGTCACCCCCTGCCCCGGCACGGCGGCGGGGACATCGCGGGCCGTAACCTCACCGCCCAGCGCGGGCACGTCCAGGCGCAGGCCATCGGCGCTGCGCGACAGGACGGTGGCGTCAAAGCTGTTCACCGACCCGATGAAGCCCGCCACAAAGCGCGAGGCGGGGAATTCGTAGATTTCGGTCGGCGTGCCCACCTGCATCACTTGCCCCCGATCCATCACCGCAATCCGGTCAGACAGCGTCATCGCCTCTTCCTGATCATGGGTCACGACGATGAAGGTGACGCCCGTGCGTTCCTGGATCGACATCAGCTCGAACTGGGTGTGTTCGCGCAGCTTCTTGTCCAAGGCGGCCAGGGGTTCGTCGAGGAGGAGCAGTTTCGGCTGCCGCGCCAGCGCCCGGGCGAGTGCCACCCGCTGGCGCTGCCCGCCGGAAATCTGGTGCGGCTTGCGCCCGGCGAAGGCGGTCAGCTGCACCAGGTCCAACATTTCGGCCACGCGGTCGGCACGTTGTGTCCGGGTCAGCGCCCTTTCGTGCTTCAGCCCATAGGCGATATTCTTCTCGACGGTCATGTGCGGGAACAGCGCGTAGGACTGGAACATCATATGGACAGGGCGTTCCCAGGGTGGGACGCCCGCCATGTCGCGACCGTCCAGGAAGATGCGGCCGGCGGTCGGTTCCTCGAACCCCGCCAGCATGCGCAAAAGCGTGGTCTTGCCGCAGCCCGATCCGCCGAGAAGCCCGAAGATTTCACCCTTGGCAATGTCGAGCGTCACGTCCTGTACGGCTTGAAACGTCCCGAAGTGTTTCGAGACTCTGTCGATCCGCAGGAAAGGTTCGCTCACCTTAGCCGCCCGTCTTGATCTCGGTCCAGGCGCGGTTCATGTCGGATTCCTGCTCGGGCGTCTGGGGGATGGGCGTGTACATCCGCGCCAGGGCGGCCTCGTCGGGGTAGACGGCAGGATCGGCTGCAATCGCGGGGTCGATGAAGGGCATGGCAGCGGCATTGGCGTTGGCATAGCCGGTATAGTTGGTGCAGGCAGCGATGACCTCGGGCCGCAGGAGGTAGTCGATGAAGCGGTGGGCGTTCTCGACATTGCCAGCATCGACCGGAATGGCCCAGACGTCGAACCAGGCAGGAACGCCGGTCTTTGGGATGAAGTAACCGAGGTTGATCTCGATCCCCGCCTCAGCCGCGCGGGCCTTGGCGACGCCATAGTCGCCCGACCAGTTGTTGACGGCGCAGGCCTCGCCATTCGGCAGGGTGGTCAGGTAGTTCGCGTTGTCGAAGGTGGCGATGTAGTCGCGCACCGGGCGCACGGCCTCGACCATCTTGGCCCATTCGGCGGGTCCTGCGGTGTTGGGGTCGATGCCAAGGTAGCTGAGGATCATGAAGCCGATGTCGTTGGGGCTGTCGAGGAGAGAGATCCCGCAATCGGCCAGCAGCGCCGCGTTCTCAGGCTTGAGGATCGTGTCGAGCGACTCCAGATCTGCGTTGGGCAGGCGTTCCCTGACCATGTCGAGGTTGTAGGTCATGCCGACCGAGCCCCACATGTAAGGCACGCCATAGGCGTTGCCGGGATCGTAGCCTTCAACGATCTTCAGGATTTCGGTGTCGAGGTTCCCCCAGCCGGTCAGCTTTGCGCGGTCTAGTTTCTGCAAGACACCCGCCTGGACCGAACGCGGGATCCCCTGCCCCGAATGCAGGACGACATCATATCCGGTGGATCCCGCCAGCAGCTTGGCCTGCATCTCCTCGGCACTGGCGTAAAGGTCGTAGACCACCTCGATCCCGGTTTCGGCGGTGAAGTCCGCCAGAGTCGTCTCGCCGATATAGTCCGACCAGTTGTAGACATTGACCACCCCCGCGCCCTGCGCCCAGGACGGGCGCACCCAGGGTGCAGCAAGCGTGGCGGACCCTGCAATCAGAGCCTGGCGACGGTTCAGTCTCATGGTGGTCTCCCCGACAGGTCTTGGTTGATTGTCCAGTCAGCTTATCCCTGCACCGGCAGGTCGCAAATCATTTCCGCATTGCGCGCCGCGATCCGGTCTTCCGGTGGGGGCTGATCCAGTGACATCACCGGCATCAGTCGCCGCAAACCATCGTGATGACAGCGCAAGCCGTATTCCAGATCGGACAGGTGGAACCCTTCGAAGGCGTCCGACCGCATCGACTCGTTCGACCATATCGACAGTTGGCGGTCCTCGGCCGAGGTGTCGCGGTCGATCCGGTAGGCCAGGTAGCGCGCCAGCCGTGCGGCACGTGACTCGTTCGGCCAGCGATAGAGCCGCCCGGTCAGCCGCGTCTCTCCCACCGAGAGCGGCAGGTCTTGGTAGAAAGAGGCTCCTTCTGGCGTGACTGCGAAGACCTGGTTCGGGAACAGGCCATAATAGGTCCATGCGCGTTGCAGGTGCGGCGGCAGGTCGGGCCGTGGCGGCGAGGCCTTGACGTAGTTGCGCACCGACCACAGTCGCCCGGGCACGTCGCCAAACCAGCCAATCGACATCGACAGGCCGTTTGCCAGATTGTGGTCGCGGTAGGTGCGTCCGTAAAGGTCCTGCAAACCGGGATGGGCTAAGGCGACGTGATAGCCCTCGTTGTCCACGTCGCGGACCGATTTCCAGTTCACCGGCAGGTCGCTGAACCAGTCCGGGACCTTGACCGGCAACACCTCTTCCATCCGATAGGCCGCAAAATCCGCATCGAACGGCGCAAAGAGGGTCGCGACATCGGGCTGCGGCCCGGGGCGGAACCGCAGGAAGATGAAGCCGTGAAAAATCTGCATCTCGATCGGTTTTAGGCCAAAATCCTCACGCCGCATCTCGCCAAAGCTCGTCGGGCGGGCCGCGCCGCGCAAGGAGCCATCCAGATTGTAGACCCAGCCATGGAAGGGGCAGACGATCGCCCCCTTGCAACTGCCTTTATCGCCGTCCAAGACCCGCGCACCCCGGTGGCGGCACAGGTTGTGAAAAGCCCGCACGACACTGTCCTGACCGCGCATCACGACCGCACGCTCACCCAACAAATCAAAGCTTAGCCAGTCGCCGGGGTGCGGCAGGTCCGCGACATGACCCACGACTTGCCAGTGGGTCAGGAACAGCCGCTCTCGCTCCAGCGCGAAGAGTGCGGGCGAATGGTACGTCCAAGCCGGCAGCCCGCGCCGGTCCCAGTCGTTCGGAACCGGCAATGTTGCAAAGGGAAGTTCTGTCATGGGGTATGCTCCATTTCGGCGAGGACCCACTGGTGAAAGCGGTGGATCTCGTATTCCTCCGGCATCAGCCGTGCCGTGGTAAAGCCGGGCGATGCCATTCCCCGCTGGTTCATTTCTGCCGCCGCGCCGTCTTCCATAAGGACCTGAAGGGCAAAGGCTGCCACTTCGGCGGCATCAAAGCCGGGTTGCGCCAAGGTTGCCGGCGCGAAATGCCATTCGGCCACCAGCCGGGTGCGGGTGGGGGACACAGGCTCCAGCCGGACCGAGCGCACATAATCGATATGCGCCACAACATAGGCCGAGGGCCAGAGCGTGACGAAGTGGTACCCCGCCCGCCGGTCCGCAGGCGAAAGGTCGGGAAACACGGGGCCACAAGCCGCGCCTGTCGGCGTCCAGCTTTCCGCACCGAGCCGCAGGTTGGGGCCCTCGGGGTGGTCTTGCGTCCAGCTTGCGGCCTCGGACCAGCCCATGATCCCCTGGCGATAGACCGGGACCAGATCGCAAAGTGCCGGATGTATGCCCGGACAATGGAGGCATTCCGAATAATTCTCCCAAAACGTTTTCCAATTGCAGGCCACTTCGGTCTGAAAGCGGTGCCCAGTGACCAAGTCTGCCATCGGCCAGCGGTCCAGCGTCAACAGGCCGACATCAGACCGGATCGGGCCAGGCCCGCCCGCAAGCGACAGGAACAGAAAACCGTTCCAGACCCTAAGGGCAACGGGCCGCAGCCCGTGCGCCGCACGGTCGAAATCGTCGGTCGGAACGGCATGCCCGGTTGCGACCAGGCGACCGTCGGTCGCGTCGTAGGCAAAGGCATGATAGGGACAGCGGATGAGAGCACCGACAGCCTGGTCATCGCTGTGGCAGAGTTCGGACCCGCGATGGGGGCAGCTGTTATGCCAAGCGGCAAGCGTGCCCTGCCCGTCGCGCAGCACAATCACGCTGGCCCCGGCAAGGCTGACACGGCGCATCCGCCCGGCGGGGAAGGCGTCGGCGCGCCCGACCATGATCCATTGGCGGGCAAACAGCGTGGCACGTTCACGCTCAAACCAATCCGGATCGAAATAGGCGGCTTTCGGCAGGCCCGCAGGACAATGGTCCAGCCGCGGCGAAACGGTTGGGGTGGCCGGATGGGTCATCCTGCAGACCCCGGGACGGTGGGCGTCCGGTCCGTGGTCCTCGTGACTTCGCGGTGTGTCCAGGCTTGCATGCCGTCCAGCCGTCCCGTTCCGAGCGCCATCCTGCCCTTGCTCTGACTGAGATGTCAATCAGAACTCACCTGAAGGTCATCGCGCGTTGCGTGTGACGGGACGACCCCGATTTTCAGCCTCTGATGGCGGACCCAGGGCATGTCCCTTGTTAGGACTGCCAGTCATGCGAGGGCTGCCGGCCTTCAATCTGCAGCGTCTTTTGGAACGGGAAGCGGGCTGCCGGCCCAGAGGCCATCCGACTGACGGCAAGCGCCCTCGCCTATCAGAGAACTCTGGCCAGACGTTCGCGCCTGGACTTTCACGACAATCACATCGGTGTTTTCAAGTTACGCGCGCAAGACGTCCGACAAAGGCAGGCCAGCGCTAAAGGCCAGAAGCACGCTGAGCCACTGAACAGCCAGACGCGGCGCGGACCGTACCAACCGGTCCATCGGCCCAGGCAAACGTCCCCCTACTGGCACCGGCCGGTCAAGCCCCCCGAGACAGCGCAGTTAGCTGCCCAGACCGACCGCCGAGACATGCGTATCATGGGTGGCGTCCGCAGGGCGCTTCATACAGGACAAAGACGGCGCATGATTCCCGGCAATGCCCGCATGGCCTGCACGCAAAGCAGCCGCGACACCGCCTTGCAGTGCAGCGACTTTCCCCGACGCCAAGGCGGGTCATTTCGCACGCGCGTTCCGCGAAATGCCGTGCAGCGCCACCAAAGACGGCGTTTCTGCCTGCAGCGGCTTCGCCGTTTCAGGACGCAATCGGGCCAACAACCGACGTCCTTTCGCAAGCGCAAGCAGTTCCTGCGCGGCCTCTGCCAAGACCTCTGCTTCGGCCGTGGCGACTGTCTGAAACATGAACATGCCGCCCGTCTTCTGCTTGCCGGCAGAGAAAACGTTGGCGAAAGGCGGATATTGCATACAGCCTTTGCGAAAGCTGCGCTGACCGGCGATAGATCACGCAGGTCCGCCTTCTGTCTTCGGAAAACCCAGTATGTCTCATTTCTTCAGTTGCTTGTGCGACGATCGCGATACTGCATCTTGGCCGGGACACGACATTGGGCACGGTCCAGAAAATCTGGACCCGCACCGATGTCAGTCCGGTCGCTTCTGAAGGGGGCCGGTCGTCAGGGTGCGCCAGAAAAGGCAGCGGTGCACCGGGATGGGTTCACACGACGCGCGGTTGTCATTGCGCGTGACTATGGCATGACACGGTGCCAGGTGACGGTCCGGCGGGTCGCGAAACTGATCTGTCAACCGTCTATTGCGTCTCCCACCAGTCCATCGCCAGCTTTGCCCAGCCACGGGGGATGCTATGGCCGCCCTCGTGCAACGCAAAACGCAGATCGCTTCCGGGTTGGCAGCCGGTCCAGGTTTGGATGATGTAGATGCCTTGCGGCTCTTGCGTCGCTTGCGGAGAGCAGCCGTCGGCTATGCGCCAGATCTCCATGGCGTCAAGGACGTTGCCTTGAACGAGGCCGGGCATGATCTCGCGCCCTGTCAGGGGAACCGTTCGGTCGGCAGTGCCGTGGGTGTGCAACAGGCGCACCGGACCGGCACAACGCGCAGGATGCGGCCGCCAGAAGCTGCCCGCGACCGGCGCATAGGCGGCGAAAGCCCTTGGTTCCTGGCAAGCGACATAGCTGGCCATTGACCCGCCAATGGAGAAACCTGCCAGAAGCATCCGGTCGCGATCCAGTCCGAAACGCGCCGTGGCGTCCTCGGCGACAGCGATCAGGAAGGCGGTCTCGTTGCGGGTTGCCGGACGGTCGGGATGAAAGTCCCACGACCGGCCCGCGCCGCCATCGCGTGGCTGCCCGTCCGGGGCGATCACGGCATAGCCGCGCTGAAGCATCTGGCTGACCATGCCCGTGTTGCGGATCGTCCCAAGCCCCTCGCCTCCGTAGCCGTGCAAAAGCAGGATTGCCGGTATTGGCGCGGTTGCGTTTTCAGGAACGACGATATGATACGTCCCGTCTGGCAGCTGGCAGGGCTCTGGCGCGCCGTTGCAGTCCGCCATGCCGACCGAACCATGGCAGGACAGCGCAAGGGCCAGACATAAGGCACGGGCGCGGACAGTCGGTGTCATGTCACGGGCTTTCTGCGCAGAAGGCGCAGGCCAAGGCGGCGCCGGGGCATCTGCACAAACGCGGCAAGCGGCACGGTCAGACAAAGACCAATGACAACCGGCGCCAGCCACAGGCTGAGGTGCCCTGCCAGCATCAGGGCAAGAAGAGCCGCGCCAAGCCCGGTCTCGACCGCGTGGAACCGGACAAGCGTGCGCAGGTCGGATGCACCCGTGACATGCGGCATCCAGCCGCCGTCCAGGCCCCAGGCCGTCCGCAAGACCGCGCGCACCTGATGGACCATCAGTGCCGGGGCTAGCAGGGCGGAAAGCACCATCTCGGCCAGCACAAGGCCCGCAAGGCGGGGCGTGGCGGCCAGCGGCACCCTCCCGTCACGCAAATAGGCGATCAGCCCCAGAAGCTTGGGCGCGACCAGCATCAGCAGCACAAAGCCAGCGATTGCCGACTGGGTGAAGGCGGGCAGAACCGGCCATGAGGGCATCAGAGGATTGGCGGCAAAGGGATCATGGGTTCCCCCACCCTGCCCCGGCACGGACCAGAGGATCAAGAGCGCCAGCCACCAGACCGAGGCAAGATAGGCCATCGCACCTTGCAACAGGTGGAACCGCGACAAGGGATGCAGACCCGGCACCGCCAGCAGCCGCAGATGCTGCAGGTTGCCCTGGCACCAGCGCCGGTCGCGCCGGAGGTATCCGATCAGCGTCTCGGGCGTGTCCTCGAAACTGTCGGCGGCCTCGGGCATCATGCGCACCCCCCAGCCGGCGCGGCGCAGAAGGGCCGCTTCGACGAAATCGTGGCTCAGGATGACCCCCCCGCGCGGCGCCCGACCCGGCAGATGTGGCAGCCCGGCGCAGGCTGCGAAGGCGCAGATGCGCACAATCGCGTTGTGGCCCAGAAAATTACCCTCATTCCCGGTCCAGGCGGCGAAGCCCCGCCCCATGTTCGTGCCGTATATTTCAGATGCGAAACTTTGCAGACCCTGCCAGATCGTCCTGCCCGGCAGGACGCGCGGCACCGTCTGGACCAGGCCCAGGCTGGGATCGCCTGCCAATGCGTCGGCCATCTGCAGAACGGTATCGCGCCCCATGATGCTGTCGGCGTCAAGGATCAGCATTGCGTCGAAGGCAAGGCCCTCGCTTTGCACCCAGTCGCGGATGTTGCCCGATTTGTAGTCGTTGTTCTTGGTGCGGTGGCGCCAGGCGATGTCCAGCCCGGGGTGCCGTCGACGTGCCGCCGCGACTGCTGTCTGTTCCCGCGCCACGGCGTCCGGCGCGCGGGTGTCCGAGAGGACCCGCAACGCAAAGCGGTGGGTGCCCTGCGCTGCAAGGCCTGCCAGAAGTTGTACCGCGTGGTCGACCGTCTCGACGGCCGGTTCGCCATACATTGGCAATAGGATTACAACCTTCAGCCCTCTACCCGTTGGCAGCACCGATGCCGGTCGCCAAAAGAGGCCAAGACAGGCAGTGACCGCCGAAAGGACCACCCAGAAGAACACGAACCCTGTGATGCCGACCAGTGCAGCTTCGGCAAGGGTGAGCCGTCCATCAAGCGCGAACCATCCGAGGGAAAGCCGACTTAGTTCGGCTGTCACGCACATCGGCAAAAGCAGCACGGCCGCCCGCATGGCCAGGACGCGGCCCTTGCGGCGCAACCCTGGCGCGGCGGGGTCGCGGAACCTTGCGCGCAAATCCTGGTCCGGCATCGCCAGCGGCGACGGCAAGGCCTCGGCTGCGACAAGATCGCGGGCAGGGAAGGTCATGGCGCAACCCAGCGGTTCAGCCAGACTTCCGCCACCGGTCGGCCAGCGCGCCAAAGCTCTGCGCGCAGTTCGGCCCGGGAGACCTCGCCCTTCAGGGTGAAGTCAAGCCGCATGCCGCCGGTTGCTGGGTTCTGCTGCAGCAGGGGCGAGGCGATCTCTCCCTGATTTGTGCTGACGCGCGCCTCGATGTCCGCAGGATCGGAGCCGAGGGCGGGATGGGCGGCGTAGTCGATGGTGAAGATGCGTCCGTCCTCGAAGACCCGGGCGCCGGTGCGGCTGTGGGTCACCGGCGCCGCCAGGCCTTCGACGGGGGCGTGTGCGGCCCAATGCAGGCGATAGTCGAACCGGTGTTCCTGTCCTGCCTTCAGCGGTTCCGCAGGCCGCCAGAAGGCAACGATGTTGTCATTGATCTCTTTGTCGGTGGGAATCTCGACCAGCATGACCGCGCCGGGACCCCAGTCACCCAAGGGTTCCACCCAAAGCGAGGGGCGGCGTTCATAATGGGCCACCAGGTCATTGTAGTCCCCCGGGGCCCTTGCCCGCTGCATCAGGCCGAAGCCAAGCGGGGTCCGGTCGGAAAAGGCACTCACCTCGACCGCCGCGGGGTTCGTCAGGGGTCGCCACAAGAGCTCTCCCGCGCCGTTCAGCATTAGAAGTCCGTCGCTGTCATGCACGGCCTCGCGAAAGTCGTCAAAGCGGGTGCGGTTGATGTCGCTGAACAGGAACATCGAGGTGCCGGGGGCAATCCCCGCCGTGGGCAGATCGACCCGGGGAAAAAGATGCGAGGCCACCTCCATCACGGTCGTTTCGCCCTTGCTGATGCGGAACGTGAAGGCCCCGGCCACAGACGGACTGTCCATCAGCGCGTGGACGGTGACTGTGGGCGCACCAGGCTCGGCGGCTTCGATCCAGAAATCGCGAAAGACCGGAAACTCTTCCGGCCCGTCGGCGGCCGTGTTCAGCGCCAGACCGCGCGCGGAAATCCCGTAGGCCAGTTCCCGGCCGATAGCGCGAAAGTAGCTTGCTCCCTGAAAGACGGCGTATTCCTGAAAGCGGTCCTCGGCGACCAGTTCCCCCAAAAGCCGGAACCCCGCAAAGCCGGTGCCCTCTTCCGGCAGCTTCGGGAACCGGTCTGTCGTGTCGAAGGTCCGAAGCTCGAAGACGATCGGTCGCGCCTGACCGCCTTCGACGGCATTCAGCCCGATCTTGTGCGGAAAGTAGAGACCCGCCGGGAAGAATTCAGCCTGGACGGCACCTGGTTTGCCACGAAACAGCGTGTGCCGTGTGTCGAACCAGATCCCCCGGAAATCGTCGAACGACAGATCAAGCCATTCCGGCGAGACGGGCGGCGGCGGTACATGGGGGGCAGCCGCAAGATTGCGGGCGCGGGCGATGACCTGCGCGGGGTCGAAAGGGGCCGGCGGGCCAAGGGTCATGCCCGCGCGTTCAGGGACGTCCTCTGCCCAGGCAGGGGTCAGGCCCAGCGCCGCAAGGCCGCCCAGGCAGGACAGAAGCCCACGGCGCGACAGATCGGCGGTCATGTCCGCACCTCGGCCCGGACAGCTTTCCGGTCAGTTGCCTGTTCAGCGGCTCGCGGGGCTGCGGTCTTCCAGGGCTGGCGCTTGAACAGCCCGGCGATGCGGGCCACCGCGACGACCAGGGCAAAGCCGGTGAGATTCACCGCGAGGGCCGCCAGCGGGCCCCGCCCGGCAAGGTCCAGAACCGCGCCCAGGACGCGCGCCATCACCATCGAGGCGGCAAAGACCGCCAGCGACTGTTGCCCCACCCGAGCGATCTGCCCGATCACCTCGCCCCGCCAGCCGGTCTGCCGCAGCCGTTCTCCCGCGGGGCCAACGGCAACCCAGGCCAGATAGGCCAGCGCCAGGAAATGCACGTAACGCAAGATGCCAAAGTCGGTCTTGTCGATAAGAGGTGCCATTGCCTGGCGGATCTCCCGCACAGGCTCGGCCGCCGAGATGATGCGCCCCCAGGCAAAGGGGATCGACACGACCACGATTCCGACCGCCAGCCAGACCAGAGCGCGATTAACCGGAGGCGTCGGCAGCCACCCAGCCATCAGCGCAAAACCGGTGAAGAAGACCAGCTGCCAGGCGAAGGGGTTGAAGAACCACGGCCGATCCGAGGGCTTGGTGAACCACAGCTCGGCAGGAAGGTTCAGACCCGCCGTTGCCGCAACCCACAGCACCAGACTCGCCGCCAGCGCCAGCCGGGGATCGACCTTCGCCAGACCCATCATCACCGGGATCAGCGCAAGGATGACCAGATACATCGGCAGGATGTCGAAGTAGTTCGGCACATAGGTCAGCGTGAAGAGCCCGACCAGATTCGCACCAGTGTTGTTGATAAAGGGATATAGGTTCAGCGCCCCCACTTCGTCGCGGGGAAAGATGGCGGACAGGTTCAGGGCCAGCATCAGGACGAGTGTCAGGAAGAACACACCCAGATGCACCCAGTAGACCTGCCAGACGCGATAGGCGATCCGCAGGGTTCCCAGCAGCCAGCCAGCCCGGGCGTAAACTGCGCCGAACGCCAGCGCCGAGGCCATGCCCGAGCAGAAGACGAACATCTCGGTCGCGTCGGAAAAGCCGAAACGGGCCGGAATCCAAAGGGTCCAGGGGTTGTGCGTGATATGGGCGATCAGGATGATGAACATGCCGATGCCGCGAAAGAAGTCGAGCCGCAGGTCGCGTGGCTTGGCAGTCTGGCCCATGTCAGACCGCCTGCTGCCGGATCGTCTGGATCAGCGACATGCGGGCAGCAGCGTAACCGTCGACCGCTCCTCCGCGCCGCGCGGTCCGGTCAGACAGAAGGGAACACGCCGCATCAGCATAACCGCCCCGCAGCGCCGCCTCGATGGTAATGCGGTCGAAGACATCGCGCTGCGCATGGCTGCCGCCAATCTGTTGCAGATCGGCACGGCCCGCGCGCAGGTGCATGAAGGCCACGGGATAGTCGCCCGCAGCAAAGGCCTGCAACCCCTGCGCCACATGCAGGCCGGGGTGCGCGATCACGGTCTGAGCTTCGCTGACTGCGGGGGCGCCAGCCCGCATCCGGGCAATGAGACCGACCGCCGCAGTTTGCCGGTCGCCACCACAGAGCGCCAGCATGTAGTGCAGATCGGCGAAGGCAAGGCAGCCATCGGTCGCGCGGTGTTCCGACAGATCGGCCAGTTCGTCCCACCGGTTGCCGACATCGACACCCTCCAGCTCAAGCCGAGCCAGAAGCGAAGCGCCGTTCGCGATATCGCGGTAGTCGTCGGTTCGATCCGCCCGGATGTCGCTGTCATAAAGCGCCAGCGCCGCCGCGTGATCGCCAAGGTCAAGATGCATCAGCGCGCGATGCCACCAGACGTGAAACCGGAAGTTGTTGCAATGCGCCCAAGATGCCTCGCGACCAATCAGCCAGTCCAGTCCGGCCTCTGCGCGTCCGGTCATGTCGAAGACATGCGCCACGGCGTGCAGGCCCCAGGCGTCGTCAGGGGCCAAAGCCACACCCTCGCGCCCCGTCCGCTCGGCCAGATCATATTCGCCGGTCTCTTCCAGCGTGAAAGCATGGCAGCCAAGAAGATAACCGCGCGCGGGATGATCGTTCCAGGCGGAAGCGACGCCCTCGACCGAGGCGCGCATCGCCTTCGGCCGACCCATCACGAAGTGGATTGCCTGAATCATCTTCATCGCCAGCGCGTCTCGCGGCTCCATCGTCAGCACGACTTGCAGCCGCGCCGCAGCACGTGTGGGACGACCGGTCAGCCAGTCGCCCAACGCATGCACGAAGGCCATTTCGCGCATGGTCGCCGGGGCTGAGGACAGGGCGGCAGCATAGGCCTGGCGGGCGACCTCGACCATCTCAGCGCGGCCCAGAAGCAGGCAGGACAAGCCCCGCACCGCCTGTCCCAACGCAAAATCAGGTGCCGCAGCCAAGACACGGTTCAAATCAGGGCCGGTGCTGGCCGCATGAGAGAGGATGCCCCGGATGACCCTGTTCCAGTCGCCGATCCCGCCCGAGGGCAAAGAGGTTGGTATTCCGCTCAGGTCATCGGACAACGGCATGGCACAACCTTTCGCATCGTGGGGCCGGTGCAGCGTCACGGGCCGTCGCGGTGCGGTTCGCGGAAGGCTTTGCGTTCGTTACAACTGTCGGGATTTGTGATCGACCCTTCACGCAAGCGTTATCGGCGCGCGGTCAGAAGGCCCCGTCATAGGCCCGTCGCGGGATATGCGCCGCGATCAGGGTAAAGTGGTCGCGGGTGAGAGCCGCTTGCGCCTCGCGCATCAGGGCCGCGCTGTCACGGACATCAACGCCATGTCCGCCGAATGCCTGGGCCAACGCCGCAAAATCGGTGCCGCGACCTAGCCCGCCAAAATCGACGCCCAGATTGGGGCGCTGGCTGGCGCGCTGCTTCATCTCGATCAGGGTCAGGCTTTGATCGACAAGCACGCAGATCACGATGGGCAGGCGCTGCTCGGCCAGAGTGGCCAGTTCGCCCGCCCCCATTTCAAGCCCCGCATCGCCGACAAAAGCCAGAACGGGGGAACCCGGGCGGCCGAGCCGTGCGCCGGCAGCCAGTGGCACGGCGCAAGCCATGGTGCACAGGCCCGAGGATTGCAGCATCAGGCGCGGGGCGGGGCAGTTCCACATCTGACTGACAAGGATCCGATGCGCGCCGGAATCGGCGGTTACGACGGTTTCGGGCGGCATGGCCTGGCGCAAAGTTGCAAAGACGGCGTGCGGGCCCCAGTCGCCCGTGCCCGCGAAGGCCGCCCTCAGCGCAGCGCGGGCAGAAGCGGGCTCACTGTCCGTCCAGCGTGGCGGGGCGGAATGGGCCAGGGCCTGTAACGTCAGCGCAAGGTCACCGATCAGCGGCAGGTCGGCCCGGTGCATGCCGTGGCTGCGTGGGGCGGGTGCGATATCGATCACCTGCTGCGAGAGAGCGAACGGATTGCGCCAGCCGATCCGCATCTCGATCGGGTCGTAGCCGAGCAGAAGCAAGGCGTCGGCCTGGGCAATCAGAGGCATCAGGATACGGTCGGCCTTGGGAGAAAGACCCGCCGCACCCAGGCACAAGCTGTCGGACTCGGGCATCAGGCCCTTGCCCTTGTAGGTGGTGATCAGCGGAATGCCATGCGCCCGGCAGAATTCAGTGATCGCGGGGCCCGCGGCCTCGTTCACGGCATCGACACCGGCAATGGCCAAGGGCCTTTTCGCCCCAACGAGGGCGGCACGTGCGCGATCCAAAGCCTCGCTCGAAGGAAGGCCCCCAGTTGCAGCCCAGACGGCACAGGGAGCCTCGGCCGCAAGCCCTTCGGCCACGCCGATCGGAACATCGACATGCACTGGCCCGGGCTGACCCGAGGTCGCGAGCGCGATGGCCTTGGCCATGCCTGCCGCCACCGCACCGGGCGCAAGGCGGAAGCTCCCTTTGACCACGGGGCGCAGAAGCGCCTGATGGTCAAAGACCTGATGCGTGTAGGTTTCGGCCTCGGCGGCATCGATGCAGCCGGTCAGAAAGACCAAGGGTACCCGGTCCTGCATCGCGTTGGCCACCACGTTCACAGCATTGGCCACACCCGGCCCAAGTGTTGCCACCAGAACCGGCAGGGCGCCCGTCATGTGCCACAACCCCTCGGCCATGAAGCCGCCGCCGTTTTCGTGCTTGACCAGGACAAAGCGCAGCCCCGCAGCATCAAGCCCCTGAATCAGGGCCAGCACCTCGCCGCCTGGGATGCCGAAGGCATGGGTGGCCCCTGCCCCGGCCAGCGCAAGCCCGATGATTTCCGCGCCCGTTGTCGTCATGGCCCCACCTCCCCGCCGATCACGCCCGCCTCGGCCAGTGCCGCAAGCTCTTCCCCCGTCAGGCCCAGGGATTGTGCCAGTACCCGACCGGTATCGGCCCCAAGCGCTGGCGGCGGCCTGTCATGGGTGACAGGGGTACGCGAGAACTTCAACGGGTTGCCGATCAATGCGACCGGATCGCCAGAGGCAAGCGTCATCTCGACCCGCATGCCACGCGCGGCGACCTGGGGGCTGGCAAAGACCTGGGCAAGGTCATGGACCGGCCCGGCTGGCACACCTGACGCCTCGCAGGCCGTCAGCCAATCCTGCGCCGTCCGCCCCGCTGTCAGCGCAGCAAGCAGCGGGATCAGCACGTCACGGTTGCGCACCCGGTCAGCATTGCGGGCAAATCGCGCATCGTTGGCCAGGCCCGGTGCACCTGCAAGCGCGACAAAGCGGGCAAACTGGGCATCGTTGCCGATAGCCAGGATGAAGGTCCCGTCGCTGGCCGGAAACGTGCCGTAGGGCACGATGGTCGGATGGTCGTTGCCGCGCCGGGGCGGCACCTGCCCGTCGGTCAGGAAGGCGACGCCCTGATTGACCAGCATCGCCACCTGCGCATCCATCAATGCAAGGTCGATCTCTTGCCCAAGCCCCGAGGCATCCCGCGCCCGAAGCGCCGCGAGGATCCCAACCGTCGCATACATGCCGCACATGAGATCCGCGATCCCGACTCCTGCCTTCAGCGCTGGTCCCTCGGGCAGACCGGTCAGGCTCATCAGCCCCCCCTCGCCCTGCACCAGAAAGTCATAACCTGCCCGGTGCGCGTTCGGCCCGGTCTGACCAAAGCCAGAGATCGCGCACCAGATCAGCCGGGGGTTCCTGGCAGCAAGGCTTGCATAGTCAAGCCCGTAGCGCGCAAGGTCGCCGGGCTTGAAGTTCTCGACCACGACATCCGACGCAAGGGCCAGCGCGCGGATGATCTCCTGCCCGCGCGGATCGGCGATATTGACCGCGACCGACTGTTTGCCGCGGTTGGCCGCAAGGAAATACGCACTTGGCCCTTCGCCTCCATGCAGGAAAGGCGGGCCCCAGCCGCGGGTATCATCACCCCTATCAGGACGCTCGATCTTGATGACATCGGCCCCGAGGTCGGCCAGAAGCTGGGTCGCCGTCGGCCCGGCCAGGATGCGCGACAGGTCAAGAACGCGCAGTCCCGAAAGGGCCTGCGCGCGTGCCGCCGGAAAGGGGGCTTGGCCGGTCACTGTGTCACTGGACCGGCGCTTCTGAGGCGAAGTTCGGGATCTTGTCCGTTGAGGCCGCCGCCGATTCCAGCCCGCCCCAGTTCTTTTCCGACTTCTTCAGGTTGCCGGGAATGTCTTCCTCCCAGAAGCCCACGACGTTCTTGGTGATGTTGAGGTAAAGCTTGCCGTCCACGATCCGCCACAGCGTCGGATTGCCGGGGACCTTGCCGCCCTTTGCCACGCCATAGGCGCAATGTCCGTCATATTGCGGCACGAAGGCCGCAGGGTCGGCAAGAAACCGGTCGCGGTTGGCTTCGGTCGCAAAGGCAAAGGTCGCACCGTTGTACTCGGCAGTGATGGCACTGCTTCCAGGCAAGGGAGATTGCTGCGGCTGGCCGATCTTGGACTGCGGCAGGTCGAAATAGGACACAACATCATAGCCCGATACGGCAAAGCCGGTCTTGTCGACATACTGGTCGCCGGCAAAGGCCGAGCCGATCATTCCGGCGGTGAAGGCGAGGGCAAGGGCAGTCATCTTGAACATGGGGTTCTCCTGTGGTTGGCAGGTGCCTCTTCGCGGGTCGGGCGCCCAGAGTTACCGGCATGTCAACCTGGTCGCGTGGACGTGATCGCCGCCGGTCAGGGAGAAAGCTGCCTTGCCACAGCCTTGCAGATCGCATCCTGCTGCAAAGCCATGAACTTCTGTGCTGCAGCTTCGGTCGGGTGGTAGGGGTCCTTCACCTTTCCGGACGCGTGCCGCCGGAAGTTAGCGGCGTTGCCCATGTTCTCGGCTACTGTCTCTGGGGTAAAGCCGGGGACAAAGCTGCACTGGCGGCCCGCCTTGGCAAAAGCCGCCTCGATATGGTCCTGCGCCTTCTGCCGCTGGCGGACGGATTTCTCGCCGAAAGGCGGGGCCGAGGTCATGAAGATGCAGGGCTGCCCTTCCGGCAGATCGGCCAGAAAGGAACGCACATCCTGCAAGGCCGCTTCGGGATTGTCGGCCCAGCGGTCCGTGGCATTGCCCATCAGGAACATCAGCACCAGATCGGGCTGGTAGTAGCCATCATGAAACACCGCCTCCAATGGCGAGCGTTCGGGAGCACAGAACTGGAATTGCTCACCCTGGCCAATCTGGACATACGGGTTTTCCCCTTGTGAAAGCGAGCCGTATACCCCGGCATTCACCTTCCATTTCGGATCGACATCGCAGATCGCCCCTTTTGCCGCCTTCCCTTTCGAGGTCCAGGACAACAGCGTGCTCGAGCGCACCCCGATCACGCCGACCGTCACGTCCGATGCCAGACCGCAACTGCCACTCAGCCGGGCGAACAAGTCGACAAAGGCCTTTCCGGCCCCGAAGGAAAGCTGCGAGTCGCCCAGGACCAGAATATCCGGGGCGCCGCGCACTTCCGCTTGCGCAACCGGGACCAAGCTCGCTGCAAGGAACGCCGCAGCGATCATCATGGCGGCTGACTGCACTCTGCTTTCCCTTCATTTCGCTTCATATCGACCAATCCGGTGTCCGTTCGGCGGGCATTGCGTCTTGTTACAGGCCGTTTTGGGATTTGTGCCTTCCGAACCCATGCAAAGGGCCAGAGGGATCGCACGTCTCGCTTCTTCCTTGCCGAAGATGACGACGTCCTTGATCAGATGGGACTGGTCGCAGCCTTCTCGACCCACGCAAATCCGGGGAGTGTGGCGCGGGCATTGGGCAAGGGCGCAAACCGAACTGCCCTACCGCCGGGCCAAGCCTTTGTCGGCCGGCGAAACGATCCCCCGCAAGGCAGCTCAAGGCTTGGTGAGGCGGACGAACATCTACGGGTCCAGCGAAGCGCCGATCCTTTCTTCCCTCACAGCGCAAAGGCGAACTGGACGTTCGAGCGGGTAACTTCGCAAACGCGAAGCGGGGCTTTGCGTTCACGAAAGCCGTTAAGGGCGTCCGCGCCAATGAAACTGACTTTGGCAGGCATGGGCCATGATACCACGGGTTCGTTCAGCGCAGGCGTGTCATGTTTGAACCCATTTCCCTACCTACCGTACCCCTAGTGGCGAAGTGCTCAGGTTGGGCGCTGATTTTCTTAAACGTTTTCCGCACCTTGAAAGATATGCACTGAACTTTTCCAGTCGAGAGGTTAGCAGATTACTGCCCCCGATAGACCGCTTGCGGGCCAGATGGCGGCAGAGTCTGTGCTGAGTGCCGACCGCACTACCCACGAAAACAACGGAAACATCCGGCTGCGGCCGGATCGGGAGAACGCTTTCGCGAGGGTGATTGGCGGAGGAGGTGGGATTCGAACCCACGGCAGGGTTACCCCTGCGTCGGTTTTCAAGACCGGTGCGATAGACCACTCCGCCACTCCTCCGACGCTGGACGGCATACGCGGCAGCAGATGATTCTGAAAGCGGCAGCAGGAGGCGATTTCCGCTGATCGTGAGCGGGGGGGCAAGCCTCGGGCCTTTCCACCGGGACGGGAAGCCGGTATGATATGCCAAAGGCAGGCGTAACTGGATCGGATAAGGGGCAGAACACATGCCCGGGTGCGTGCACCGCCGGCCAGACAGGAACCAAAGCGCGGCATATCAGACCGCGCGACTTTGAGGGCGGAAGATGGCAAGAGCAGCACTTCGTCAGATCATTTTCGGTCTTGCGGCAACCGGGCTCGTTTCAGCCTGCGTCGACAGTGGCGGGACCACCACAGGGGGGGCGACGGCAGGCCTTGTCGCAGGCCCGACCCGTGGCGGCGGGACCCAGGATGTCGAGTCGCCAGATGTCTTTCAGGTGACCGACAGCGCACTTTGGGATGGCCGGCCCTCGCTCGGCGGCATCTGGGTTGCCTCGCCCGACGTGGTCGATCCCGAACGTGTGGTCATGTTCAACCCGGCGACGGGCAAATCGGTGAACGGCGCACTGTTCCGCCGCGAACGCGAGAACCCGGGCCCGGCCCTGCAGCTTTCGTCTGATGCGGCAGAGGCTTTGGGGATCCTTGCGGGCCAACCGACCGAGATTCAAGTGACCGCTTTGCGCCGGGTAGAACCGGAAGCCCCGGCCGAAGCTGATCCCTTGGCAGAGACAGAGGGTGCAACAGCGACGGATGAAACCGCCCCCGAAGGCACAGCGGATCCAGCGGCCACCGAGGCCGCGGCCATCGCGGCTGCGGCGCTGGACGCAACCGGGGCCACGGTCGACGGCGCCGCAGAGGCTGCCGATGCCACGGCGGCGGCGGTGACCGAACCACCGAAACGCAAGACCTGGAAGGAACGTCGTGCCGAGGCCAAGGCCAAGCGCGAGGCCGAAAAGGCCGCAAAGGCCGCCGCTGAGGCGGCGGCAGAAGGGCTTCCAGTGGCCGAAGGTGATCCCACGGCCACCGCACCCACCGCCGAAAGTGCTGATCCCGGCACGATTGAAACCGCTCCGCTGGATGCCCGCGCCCCCGAGGTCGCCGCAGAAGAAAAGCCGAATCCCGCAGGGGCAGAGGTCGCAGCGGCTCCTGCAGCGGCAGCCCCCGTTGCGCCTGCCCCGGTCGCAACCGGAGCAGCGCGCCCGATCCAGATCGCATCCTTCTCCAAAGAGGAAAACGCCCAGCGCGCCGTCGATGCACTCGCCAAGATCGGCATAACCGCTCAGCCGCAGAAATCCGAACGCGGCGGCAAGGCGGTTTGGGGCGTCGTCGCCTTCGGCGATGCAGCCCTCCTCGCAAAGATCAAGGATGCGGGCTTCGCCGACGCTTATTTCCTGCAATGACCTGAAGACCTGCCATGACCCACGCTTTTCGCCCTCTTGTCCTGCTTGTTGCGCTCCTGTTGGCGGCCCTGCCCGCCCGCGCTTTCGAGACAACCGCAACGGCAGCCTGGGTCTATGACATGTCGACCCAGACCGTGCTGATGGACAAGAACGCGGATACCCCCCTGCCCCCGGCCTCGATGTCAAAGCTGATGACGATCCTCATGCTGTTCGAGGCGCTGCGCGACGGTCGGGTGACGATGGAAACCGAGTTCGCCGTCTCGTCCCGCGCCAAGGCGATGGGTGGCTCGACCATGTTCCTGCAGGAAACCGACCGTCCCACGGTCAACGAGTTGATCCATGGCATGATCATCAACTCGGGCAACGATGCCTGCGTCGTCGTGGCCGAAGGTCTCGCCGGGACCGAAGAGGCGTTTTCCGCCCAGATGACCGAACGCGCCAAGGCCCTGGGGATGATGAACTCATTCTTTGCGAATTCTTCGGGCTGGCCTGCCCCCGATCACCGCATGTCGATGCGCGATCTGGGCATCCTTGCCCAGCATCTGATCGAGGATTTCCCGGAATACTACCCGATCTTTGCCGAGACCGAGTTCAACTACAAAGACCGCGCCCCGGCGAATGCCCGCAACCGCAACCCGCTCTTGGAACTGGGCGTCGGGGCTGACGGGCTGAAGACCGGACATACGCAAGAGGCCGGCTACGGCCTGGTCGGCAGTGCCAAGCAGGGCGACCGCCGGGTCATCTTCGTGATCACCGGGCTTGCCAGCGAACAGGCCCGCGCCGAGGAATCCGAGCGCATCGTCGCCTGGGCCTTCCGGCAGTTCTCGGAAAAGACCGTCGCGCGCACCGGCATCCGCATTGCCGAGGCCGAAGTGCATCTGGGCGACGCCGATACGGTCGGGCTGGTCCCGGCGGCCGATGTGCGGCTTCTGGTGCCTGCGCTGGTGCAGAACAGTGTGACGGCCGAGGTCGTCTACAATGGCCCGCTGTCCGCGCCCATCGCCCAGGGCGCGCCCGTGGCCGAACTGATCGTCCATGTCCCCGACTTGCCTGACCGCCGCTTTCCGTTGGTGGCCGAAGCCAGCGTCGGCAACGCTGGCTTCGTCAAGCGCCTGACAACAGCGGCACAGGCGCTCTATGACCGCTATCTCGGATCGCCGGCCACCTGAATGGCCGGACTGTTCCTCAGCCTCGAAGGCATTGATGGATCTGGTAAGTCCACACAGGGACGCCTTCTGGCCGACCGCCTGCGTCATGAAGGTCACGCCGTCACCCTGACGCGCGAGCCTGGTGGCAGTCGGGGGGCCGAGGAAATCCGTCGCCTTGTGCTGGAAGGCGCCACCGACCGCTGGTCGGCCGAGACCGAGATCCTCCTTTTCACTGCCGCCCGCCGCGACCACCTGGAAAAGACGATCCGCCCGGCCCTGGCGCGGGGCGAGGTTGTCGTCACCGACCGCTTCGCCGACTCGACCCGCATCTTTCAGGGCATCACCCGGGGCGACCTGTCAGACACGGTGGATCGTCTGCATGGTCTGATGATCGGGGTCGAACCCGACCTGACGCTGCTGTTCGACCTTGACCCTGCCGTAGGTCTATCCCGCGCAACGGCGCGCGCGGGGACCGAACTTCGCTTCGAGGACATGGGCCTGGCCTTCCAGACAAAGGCGCGCCAGGGGTTTCTGGCTCTTGCCAGGCAGCACAGCCGCTTCCGCCTGATCGACGCCGATGCCGATCCCGAAACTGTGGCCGCCCGCGTCTGGTCGGTCGTCTCGGCGCGACTTGGGTAGGCTGGGCAATCTGCCCGCGCCCGACGATCATTGCTTGCTATTCCACCAGGATGATATCCTCATCCCCGGCGCGGAATGTACTGATCTCGCGGCAGAGCACCACTTCGTTGTCCCGCTCCTCCCAATAGCGACCATCCTCCAGTATGCCGGTCGGCAGCCGGTCCTTGTTGAACACCCGCCGCTTCTGACGCCGCACGGTGATCTCGAACCGGTTGGACCGAAGCCTTGCCCCCGGTTGCAGAAAATAGGCCCGCAATACTTCGGCTCGATCCTGCAGGCGGCGGATGTCATCCTTCAGGCGCGCATACTCGTCTACTGGGTTCATCGGGTCCTCCGGTCTTGCCACCGGATCAGTCTCACCCCGGAAGGGTTCAGAGACGGTTAACCGGGCACGGTCGCCGCGACCGGGGCGGGCAGCAAACCTCGCAGCGCAATCGCCCCGTCCTGCCAGCCGCCGCGCACCAGAAGGCCCGGCTGCAGCACCTCCGGGTAAGCCTCGGCCCAGTCGCGATAGCGGTCGTTGGTCACGATCTTGGCCTTGTGGTCGCGCGCGACTTCCAGAAGGTAGGGGTCGGCCTGCTCACCCTTCGGGACGACAAAGACCTGACTGCGCGGGAGTGACAGAAGCTGTGCCAACTCGTCGCCGCGCATGTAGCGGCCGAACAGCTTCCACCCGGCATTCGCATCAAAGACCACACCCGGCGCATAGCCCAGAATCGACAGCTGTGCGACCACACCCTGCAACGGCGCCAGACTGGGCTGATTGTCCCGCCAATGCATGACGTTCGATCCGTCGATCAGGATCCACGGCCCCTGCGGCAGCCTGGGTGCCGGTTGATAGTCCTTTCCGCCCCGAAGCAGCGACCCAAACGTCAGGAAAAGGCCGACCAGGATGCCAATGGCAAACAGCGCAGTGATCACTTCGCCCAAGGTGCCAAGCCCGAAGGGATCCAGAAACCCTTCGCTATTGCTGGGCGGACGCAGGGATTTGAAATCGGCAACCGATAGAAAAAGCAGGGATCGCATTCGGCCAGATTAGCCGAGGACGCGAGTCTGACAAGTCCCGTTGGCCTACCGCAGAACGATTCGCGCAGGATGGTTAATCATTGCATGGTCAGGCGCGCGTAGAGACGAAAGCAAGACAGAAGGCATACGAGAACCAGACGCAGGCCTGACCCGCACGCCCGCCGATTAACGTAGCGTGCCCAATGCCTTGCGGGGTGACCTTCGACTCGTTGATCCCCCGTTGCGCAGTTTCGCTGCTTTCCCACTCAACCCACCCCGCCGCCCCCTTTCCACCGACCCCGGCCCCGTGCAATCTGCCGCCCATGGCTGCGACCGACCCCCTGCCCGATCCCGACCGCCTGGAAGGTGCGCCCCATCCGCGCGAGACGCGGGTGCTTTTCGGCCATGCCGATCAGCAGGCCGAATTTCTACGCAGCTTTGCCTCTGGCCGGTTGCACCACGCCTGGATGCTGACCGGGCCAAAGGGCGTGGGCAAGGCCACGCTCGCCTGGTGTCTGGCCAAATTCCTTCTGGCCACGCCAGACGACGATGGCGGCATGTTCGCAGCCCCCCCGCCCGACACCCTTGATATTCCACCGGAAAACCCCGTCGCCCGCCGTCTTCTCCAAGGCGCGGAGCCCCGCCATTTCCTTCTGCGCCGTGGCCCGAACGACAAGGAAACCGCGCTCTCCCAGGTCATCTCGGTGGACGAAGTGCGCAAGATGAAAAGCTTCTTTGCGCTCTCCGCTGCCGATGGCGGACGTCGCACCGCGATCATCGACAGCCTGGACGAGATGAACATCGCTGCTGCCAACGCACTTCTGAAGCTTCTGGAAGAACCCCCTGAAAACGTGACGCTTTTCCTGATCGCCCATCAGCCGGCTCGCCTTCTGCCAACGATCCGATCCCGTTGCCGAGAGCTGCGTCTGACCCCGCTGGGGCCCCGGGACCTTGCCGATGCCCTGACCCAAGCTGGCGGCGACGTTGCACCCGAAGACCGCACCGCGCTGGCCGAATTGTCTGGAGGTTCAGTGGGCGAGGCATTCCGTTTGACGAACCTTGACGGGCTCAAGCTCTACGCCGCGCTTATCCGGCTATTTGCTACCCTGCCTCGGTTGGACCGCCCGCAAGCACTTGCAGTGGCCGACATGGCAAGTGCCCGCGGAGCCTCGGAAATCTTCGATCTTCTGGTCACGCTGATCGACCTTTTCCTCGCCCGACTGGCCCGCTATGGCGCGACCCGCCTGGTCCCTCTCGAGGCTGCCCCCGGCGAAACCCAGCTTCTGCAACGCCTTGCCCCCCACCCCGCTGCCGCCCGCGCCTGGGCCGACCTGGCGCAAAGCCTGTCTGCCCGCGCCCGGCGTGGCAAGGCCGTCAACCTTGACCCTGCCGCGCTTCTGATGGATATGCTCCTGAAGGTCGACGAGACGGCGGGGAGCCTCGCCCTGAGGTAACCTGAATGTCCCAAGCCCTGCCCGATCTGGTCGACAGCCACTGTCACCTCGACTTCCCGGATCTCGTTGAAGAGACTGACGAAATCATCGCCCGCGCCCGCGCGGCCGGGGTCAATCGGATGGTAACGATCTGCACTCGGCTAAGGAACGAGCCCAAGGTCCGTGCCATTGCCGATACGCATGCCGAGGTCTTCTATGCCGCAGGCACTCACCCGATGAGCGCCCATGAAGAGCCGTTGGCGACGGTCGATCAACTCGTCGTCCTAGCACGGCATCCGAAATTCGTCGGCATCGGTGAGACCGGCCTTGATTACCACTACACCGCCGATACGAAGGCCATCCAGCAGACCTCGCTCCGCATTCATATCGAGGCCGCGCAGGAAACCGGCCTGCCCCTGATCATCCATTCCCGCGACGCGGACCAGGACATGGCGGCAATCCTCGCCGATGGCATGGCGCGGAAGCCCTATACCTGCGTCATGCACTGCTTCTCCTCTGGCCCCCGCCTGGCCGAGGCCGCGCTGGAGATGGGCTTCACCCTCTCGATCTCGGGGATCGCCGCGTTTCCAAAATCGCAAGATTTGCGCGACATCTTTGCCCGCGCGCCGCTCGATCAGCTGATCCTTGAAACCGACAGCCCCTATCTTGCCCCACCGCCCTTCCGCGGAAAGCGCAACGAACCGGCCTATGTGGCCCATACCGCCCGCGCGCTTGCGCCGGTTTTCGGGTTGAGCGTCAATGACTTCGCGGCCCGGACCACTACGAATTTCGACCGCCTTTTCCCGCGGGCCACCCGCCCGGCAAAGGCCGCCTGATGGCACGGGTCAGCTTCACCATTCTCGGCTGCGGTTCCTCGGGCGGGGTGCCCCGCCTGGGGGGCGACTGGGGCGATTGCGACCCCGCAAACCCCAAGAACCGCCGCCGCCGCTGCTCGCTGCTGGTAACCCGCGAAACCGAGGCCGGTGCCACACGGGTGCTGATCGACACCTCGCCCGACATGCGCGAACAGCTTCTGGACGCGGGCGTGGGGGAGCTGGATGCCGTCGTCTATACCCATTCTCACGCCGACCACATGCATGGGATCGACGACCTGCGGCAGGTGGTCTTCAACCTCCGTCGCCGCCTTCCGGTCTGGGCCGACGGGCCGACGCAAGAGGCGCTTCTCGCCCGCTTCGGCTATGCCTTCATCCAACCTGCCGGCAGCCCTTATCCGCCCATCCTGGATCTGCACACCATCGACGGTCCGGTCACCGTGACCGGCGCTGGCGGCCCCGTCACCCTGACGCCCTTCCGCGCGGAACATGGATCAATGGACGCGCTTGGCTTCCGGATCGGCCCCCTTGCCTATTTGCCGGATGCTATTGAAATTCCACAGGAAAGCTGGTGTGTCCTCGAAGGGCTCGACTGCTGGATCGTCGATGCCCTGCGCCGCAAGCCGCATCCGACCCACGCCCATCTCGCGCTGACGCTGGACTGGATCGCGCGCGCGAAACCCACAAGGGCCGTCCTGACCAACATGCATGTCGATCTGGATTACGCGACGCTCTGCGCCGAATTGCCCGCCCATATCCTGCCCGCCTTCGACGGCATGACCGTGACCTATGACAACCAGCCGTGACCTGCGGCCTTTCATCTTTGTCCAAGTATCCCACGGGGGTCCGGGGGTGTGAAACCCCCGGTCGCGGCCAAACATGAGCGCGCTTCTCGACGTCATCCTGCCCGTCTTTCTGGTCATCGGCTTCGGCTATGTCGCGGCCCGCTGGCTGGGGTTCAAGGACAGTGCCGTCGACGGTGTCATGCATTTCGCCCAAGGCTTCGCGCTGCCGCTCCTCCTTTTCGCGTCGATCGCCCGGCTGGACCTTGGCCGCGCCTATGACGTCGGGCTGATGGTCAGCTTCTACCTTGGCGCGTTCTCAGGCTTTGCCGCTGGCTTCCTTGCAGGGCGGGTCTTGTTCAACCGCCCCGTGACCGACAGCATTGCCTTTGGCTTCTGTGGATTGTTTTCCAACTCACTCCTCCTTGGCGTGCCGATCACCGAACGCGCCTATGGGCCGGGGGCGCTGGAGGGGAACTTCGCAATCATCTCGATCCACGCGCCCGTCTTCTATGCCTTCGGTATCACGCTGATGGAACTGGCCCGCTCGCATGGCCTGGGGCTGTCCGCCGGGGCACTTGCGCGGCAGGTGGCCCGGGCGATCCTGACCCAGCCTCTCGTCATCGGCATTCTCTGCGGCTTTGCTGTGAATCTCTCAGGACTTCCGCTGCCCGCCATCGCCTGGTCGGCCATCGACATGGTTATCGCTGCCGCCCTACCCGCCGCGCTTTTCGGCTTGGGTGGGATACTCTACCGCTACCGTCCCGAGGGCGACGCTCGGGCCATTGCGACCCTGTCGACCGTATCCCTGGTTTTGCATCCCGGCATTACCTGGGCGCTTGGGACACAGGTCTTTGCACTGGACGACGCGGCCCTGCGCTCGGCAGTCCTTACCGCTGCGATGGCACCAGGGGTCAATGCCTATGTCTTCGCGAACCTCTACGGTGTGGCCAAACGGGTGGCGGCCTCGACCGTCCTTGTGGCGACCGGTCTTTCCATCGCCTCGATCTGGGTCTGGCTACAGATCCTGCCATAGACCCCACACCTTCTTCCGAACCTTGCCGAAAATCGGCTATCGGCCTGTCACTCCGCGCAAACGGTCGGACCGGCGCCGCAACAGTTCCACCGTGACCAGCAGCAGTACCGAGATCAGAACCAGGATCGTCGCCACCGCAAGGATCGCCGGGGAAATCGCCTCGCGTATGCCGTTGAACATCTGTCGCGGGATCGTCTGCTGGTCAGGACCGGCAATGAACAGGACGGCAACAACCTCGTCGAACGAGGTGACAAAGGCGAACAGCGCGCCAGAAATCACGCCGGGCAGGATCAGGGGCATGATCACCTTGAAGAAGGTCGTGCGCGGGTTCGCCCCCAGCGACTGCGCCGCCCGGATCAGCGACTGGTCAAAGCCGGATAGCGTGGCGGTCACCGTGATGATCACGAAGGGAATCCCCAACACCGCATGCGCCACGATCACCCCGAGGTGCGAGTTCGCCAGACAGCCCTTCTCGGACAGCGCCCAGCCAAACAACAGCCCCATCGCGCTGTCGGGTGCGACGCAGGCCTTGGCGAAGAAGAAGCTCATCCCCACGGCAATGATGATGATCGGGACGATCATCGGGCTGATCAGCAAGGCCATGATCAACCGCCGATAGGGCATCTCGGGCCGCGAAAGGCCAAGTGCCGCAATCGTGCCCAACACTGTCGCCAGAATCGTTGCCCAAAGCCCGACCCAGAACGAATTTTTCGCCGCCTGCACCCAGGTCGCGCGTTCCCAGACAGCGTTCCACCAGGTGTTGTCGCGTGGCGTCTCCGGTGCCGGGTGACCGAGCGTCAAGAGCGCATCGTACCAACGCAAGGAATATCCCGTCGGGTCAAGCGACAGCATCTTCTCGGTAAAGGTGAAATAGGGCTCGGCATTGAATGACAGCGGGATCACCACAAGGATCGGCGCAATAAGGAACAGGAACACCAGACTGCAGATGACCAGGTAGGTGTAGTACCAGATCCGTTCCAGCGGCGAGGCATAGGTGGGAAGGGCCATGGGTTCCTCCTCAGCCGAACTTGAGCCGGTCGATGCCGATCAGCCGATCATAAAGCCAGTAGAGCAGCAGGATCGACGCCAGCAGCATGCCGGCAATGGCGGCAGCCAGCGACCAGTTCGACTTGGTCATGTGGAAGGCGATCAGGTTACTGATCAACTGCCCATCCGCGCCCCCCACCAGCGCGGGGGTGATGTAGTAGCCGACGGCCAGGATGAAGACCAGAAGCGAACCCGCAGCAATCCCGGGCAGGGTCTGCGGCAAATACACCCGGCGGAAGGTGGTCCAGCTGGTGGCCCCCAGGCTGCGCGCGGCCCGGGCATAGCTGGGCGGGATCACCCTCATGACAGAGTACAGTGGCAGGATCATGAAGGGCAGCAGCACATGTGTCATCGCGACGATAGTGCCGGTCATGTTGTACATCATCGACAGGCGCCCGTCGTCGCCGATCAGCCCAATGCCAACCAGCAGGTCATTCACGATCCCCTGCTCTTGCAGCAGCGCGATCCAGGATGTGGTCCGCACCAAGAGCGACGTCCAGAACGGCAGCAGCACCAGGATCATCAACAGCGAAGACTTCGCCATCGGCAGCGTCGCCAGAAGATGCGCAACGGGGAAAGCCAGAAGCAGGCACAGGACCGTGATGATCGCCGAGATCAGAAAGGTCTTGCCGAAAAGATACAGATAGATCCGTTCGTTGTCCGCCCCCCGGGCCCATCCCTCATCACCAAGCTTAAGGTCCGAGGCGACCTTGTAGAACTCGATCGTATAGACGTCGGCCGCCGAGGCCATGCCACGCCAGAGTGCGGGCTTGGCCCAGTCGGCATCGACGCCGACCAGTGAGTCCTTGAACGGCGGGGTAAGCTCAGCGGCTTCGCGCGCGCCCTTCTTGAACAGGCTGATCGAGCCCGGGACGGAATAGTTGATCCGGGTGCCTGCGATGCCGGTGGTCTTTTCCGTCTGCATGCGCGCCAGGTCCTGCACCAGGGCGGCATAGGCCTCTTCCGGCGGATTGGCGGGGTCGAAGCCCGGATTGGCCTCAAACCAGGCCACCAGGGCGGGGGCAGAAGCGGCAAATCCATCATGCTCGAAGGACCGCTTCAGCATATAGCCGATGGGGATCAGAAAAGTCACAAGGACGAACAGCAACAGCGGCAGCACCAGAAGGAACGCGCGGCGCTTGGCGCGGGACTGTGCCGCTTCCAGTGCCGCCTTCAGCGGGCGGCCATCCGCCGTTGTCAGAAGTTCCGGGGTCGCCTCGGCCATGCCGTCCTCGCAAGGTGGGGCCGGGCGCGACAGGCGCGCCCGGCCAGGTCGTGATTACTGGGCGAGCCAGGCCTGGAAGCGCTCGTTCAGTTCCGCGTCATGGTCGACCCAGAACTCCGCCGAGGTTTCCAAGGCATTGCCCAGGTTTTCCGGCGCAGTCGGCAGGTGGGGGGCCATCACGGTTTTGCCGTCCTTGAAGATGATCGGCTCGGCAAACGAGGACTTGCGGGCCGGACCGTACGAGATGTGCTGGGCTTGCGCGCGCAGACCCTCGGTCGAGGTGGCGTAGCGGATGAACTCCATCGCCAGGTCCTTGTTCGGCGCGCCCTTCGGAACGACATACATTTCGTTCTCATAGACCTGACCGTCCCAGACGATCTGGAAGGGCTTGGGCGGCTGGGCACCGGCTTCCCACCAGACGGTCTCGGCCTTGATGGTGTCAAGCTTTGCGAAGGCCCGATCCACGCCTTCCGGAGTGTCAAGCAGCGCATAGACTTCAGCCGCCGGGACGCCATCGCCCAGAAGCGCGAATTCCAGAACCGCCTTGGCGCCCTTCTTCAGGCCACGCTTGCCGGGGAACTTCTCCAGGTCGAAGAAGTCGGCCGCAGTGGTCGGCACCTCGCCGGTGAACTTGGTGGTGTCATAGGCAAAAACGTTCGACCAGATGTCGGTCGACACGCCGCATTCGGTGATGGCACCGGCCAGAAAGTCCTCGGTCGCGGGCGTCCCATCGGGCGCGGGCGGCAAGCTGGCCGCATCGATCGGCTCCAGCATGCCTTCGTCGCACAGGCGGATCGCGTCGGCATATTCGACCGAGGCCACGTCCACGGTGACGTTGCCCGCTTCCACCATGGCCTTGATCGCCGGTGCCGGGTTGTCGCTGTCCACCATGATCGTCGCATTGCCGGTGGCCGCAGCCCAGGGCTTCACATGGGCTTCGGTCTGGGCAGCGCCGTAGGCACCACCCCAGGACATCACCGTCACGTCCGCATTCGCCGCAAAGGCAAAGCTGACGAGAGCGGTCGTAAGGATGAGGGTCTTCTTCATGGTTTGCTCCCTGTTTCGGTTTACTGGTCACATGCCGCGGGCTGCGGCGTCTTTCATCAAGGGTCCAGCGCGCGGGCATCTTGGGGATGCCAGCCCACCTTGATCTTCTGGCCGGGTTCCAGCCTGGTCTGGCCCAGCGTATTGCGCATCTTCATCACGAAATCATCTGTGCCCGCGACCTTCAGCACAGCGCGCAGGATGTCGCCCATGTAGATGACCTCGATCACCTCGGCGTCGATCGTATGGGCGCCGGCGGGCATCATCTCGGGCTTGAATTCCACCCGTTCGGGACGGATCGAGACCAGGGTTCTCAGGCCCTTTTCCTTTGCATTGACGGCTGTCGCGTCGATCAGCTCACCCGTGGTCAGCCGCACCAGAGCCTTGTCGCCGGACAGCTCCTCGATGGTTCCGGGCAACTTGTTGTTCTCGCCGATGAACTGGGCGACAAAGCTGTTTTCAGGCCGTTCGTACAGGTCGGCAGGGGGCGCGAGTTGCTGGATGCGTCCGTCATTGAAGACGGCGATCCGGTCAGACATTGTCAGCGCCTCGCCCTGGTCGTGGGTCACATAGACCACGGTGATGCCCAGCGATTCATGCAGGTGCTTGATCTCGAACTGCATATGCTCGCGCAGCTGCTTGTCCAGCGCGCCCAGGGGTTCGTCCATCAAGACCAGCTTCGGGTCAAATACCAATGCACGCGCCAGAGCAATGCGTTGTTGCTGGCCGCCCGAAAGCTGCGCGGGGCGACGGTTCGCGAAAGCCCCCATCTGCACCATGTCAAGCGCGCGCTTGATCTTGGCCTCGCGCTCAGCCTTGCCCATGCCGCGCACTTCCAGCGGAAAGGCCAGGTTTTCGCCCACAGTCATGTGGGGGAACAAAGCGTAGTTCTGAAACACCATCCCAATCCCGCGCTTGTGCGGTGGGACCTGGTTGATCGGGCGACCATCCAGCCGGATCTCGCCATGCGTTGCGGTCTCGAACCCCGCGAGCATCATCAGGCAGGTCGTCTTGCCAGACCCCGACGGCCCGAGCATCGTCAGGAACTCCCCTTTGCCGATGGCCAGGTTCAGATCCTTCACGACCAGCGTGACGCCGTCATAGCTTTTCTGTACGTGTTCGAATGCGACAAATGCGTCGCTGCGGGGCTCAACCGTCACCCGTGTCTCCCTGATACGCCGGGCGCTTTGCGCCTTCTATGTAGCGACTAAAGCGAAACGCCTGCCACAATGCAATCCACATTCGGGCAATTGCCGGGCTTGCGGGCATTTGCGGGAAAACTGCGCAGCGAATGGGCAAACCTGCAGTCAATTCGCCGAAAATCCGACACATGGCGGGAAGGCTGCCGAAGCCGACGTGGCAAACAAAAGACAAAGGGCGCAGTGGATGATCCCCTGCGCCCTGTGACACATCCCGGTCTGGCCTGGTGCGGATGAAAAGACTCGAACTTTCACTCCGGTTAAGGAACAGCGACCTCAACGCTGCGCGTCTACCAATTCCGCCACATCCGCACGTAGGCCAAAGCCGGGACGACCGCTATCTAGCGGCAGTCGCGGGCGATGAAAAGAGGGATTCGCCACCTTTTCCACCCGCGACCGGACCGGCGCCCTAGTAGCTGGAGAAGACAAGAAACGGCAAACGCGCCGCCATTATCGCCGCCTGCGCTCCGGCATTGACGATCGAGGTGTCGGGCTGACCGTCTGCGACTGCAACCGGCACCGCAGCAGGCTCGGCCACTGACGCCACTTCGGGCATCGCGACATCGGGCGCCGTCACGGGCTCGGTCGGCGCCGCGACGGCCACATCCACCGGGGCCACGGCTTCGGCAACCGGCTCGACAGCCACTTCGACCGCCGGAGCCTGCGCCTCTGGCGTCACGACAAACACCGGTAGCGCGGCTTCCTGCACCTCGGCCTCGGGCAACAGTTCCGCCGCCCGACCGTTGAGCGTGTAGGATGCCTTGCGGATCAGCGCATCGCGTCCGGCCATGCCAGGGGCCACGACCATCTGGCCCTGCTCCATGGCATCCAGCGACATCTGGTACCAGTCCATCGCCAGATCGGGCCGTACAGTCGCACCAAACCCCTGGCTCAGGTGGTGACCGAGGTATTCGGAGTATCCCCGCTCACCCATCGCGGCCAGAAGCAGGGCCGAGCCAATGGCCACATCCATGTCGTCACGCGCATAGCCGACGCCAAGACAAACCTTGGCCGTCCCCGACAGCTGCGCCGGAGACATGCCGGATGACAGAACAAACCCCTCGACCCCGGACAGGACCTCGGCCGCGGGTTTCAGCGACAGGGACGCGACATGTTCTTTCAGCACCGGGCCAAAGGCCGCGCACTGGTCTGCCACCTGATCGGGGCTATAGCCCTGAATCTGGGCTGTCAGCTCGTCGCCCTTTGCCATTGCGAACGTCCGCGCCAGGCAGAACTGCTCGCCCAGCGCAAAGCTTGCATCCCGCATGCCGTCGGCGGTCGCCATCCCGCCATTGGCCGCCGTCTGCACCGCCACCGCATCACATTCCGCCGCAAGCGAACCCTTGGCCCCGGACGGCCCCATGAAGGATGGCAGCGCCGGTTCCTCGGCAGCGGCCACAGTCACCTCTGGCGCGGGTTCAATCACCGGCGGGGGTTCCAGGACGACCGTTTCGGCGATGGGTTCCTCCGGGATAAGTTTTGGCAGGGCAGCAGCGGCAGCAGCGGCAACGGTTCCGGGCGCGGGAGCTGCGGCAGAACCTGCCAAGGTCCCGACCGGGGCAACACCCGCCATCTCGTCACGCTGGGCGACCAGAACGGCCTTCAGGCCGTAGACGCTGCCCGCAACCGCCTCGGCGATCACCGGACCACCTGCCACCGCGCGGTGATAGGCGGTGACCAGGATCGTGCGTTCTTGTTCCGTCAGCTCTCCCGTGGCCGGATAGCCCAGGAAGGCCTGGTACTCGGCAATCGCGCCCCGCGACTTCGGCCCGATGGCCCCGTCGGGCGTGCCGACCGGATACCCAAAATAGTTCAGTGCAACTTGCACTTCCTTGTTGGCGGCCCGCTGTTCGGCACTGATCGAGGGTTTGGTCGATTTCGCCTTTGTCGACTTCGACGATTTCTTCTTGTTGTTCTCGTTCGCGACGGCGCCACCGATGATTCCGCCGATGATTGCGCCGGCGATAAAGTCCTTGCCGTCGGCACGCGCCGGGGCCGAAAGCGGGGAAATGGGCGTCAGCGCGACAGAAGCCATAAGCGCTGTGGTTGCAATTACCTTGATCTTCATCACATTCACTCCAATGGAAGGCACCTGATGCAGGAAGACTAGCACGGGTATGCCGCAGCGTAAGGCGGGATTTCCGGAGCCTTCGGAAGGATTGGAGCGTAACGTGGTCGAATGGCGCCATCTGCCGGGGCTTTCTCCCTATCCGGAAACGCTGGCCGCGATGGAGGCGCATGTCGCCGCCATGAACGAAGGCCGGGCCGGCGAATCGATCTGGCTTCTGGAACATCCGCCGCTTTACACGGCCGGGACCTCGGCAAAACCGTCCGATCTTGTCGACCCGGACCGGTTCCCGGTCTATCCCGTCGGGCGCGGCGGGCAGTACACGTATCACGGGCCGGGCCAACGCGTGATCTACACGATGCTGGACGTCAAAACGCGGCGCGCTGACGTGCGCTGCTTTGTCCGCGACCTGGAACGCTGGGTGATCGCCACCCTGGCCGAGTTCAATGTGAAGGGCGAGATCCGCGACGGCCGTGTCGGCGTCTGGGTCCAGCGGCCGGACCGCCCCGGGCCCGATGGCCGCCCGACCGAAGACAAGATTGCCGCCATCGGCATCAAGCTGCGTCGCTGGGTCAGTTTCCACGGCATCTCGATCAACGTCGAGCCCGACTTGAGCCACTTCGACGGAATCGTCCCCTGCGGCATCCGCGAGCATGGGGTCACCAGCCTTGTCGACCTTGGCCTGCCGGTTACGATGGCAGACCTTGATGCGGCGCTTTTGCAGACCTTTGCCGACAGCTTTGGTGTCAGACCTGCGGCTTGTCTGGTCTGACCTGCGCCGCGATCAGCGTCGCGGGCGTGGCTGACAGCAGCGCATCGGGCGGGGACATCGCGTGCGACAGGGTGGCCGCCCCCCAGCGTGCCAACGCCTGTATGACTGGCAAAAGCGCCGCGCCCTGGTCGGTCAGCACATAGCGAAATCGGTCAGGGCGTTCCTGATACCTTTCGCGCCGCACCAGCCCAGCCGCCTCCATCTTCTTCAGCCGATCGGCAAGGATGTTGCGCGGAATACGTTCGGCCCCGGCGGCAAAGTCACCGAATGTCGCCGCCCCGAAAACCATGTCCCGGGCGATGACCAGCGTCCAGCGGTCCCCCACCAGATCCAGGGCCGAGGCAATGGGACAAGTGCTGCGAAAGCTGGGAGGTTCGGTCATTCGTGCAGGATGAAGAAGTGAGTTGAAAAATGCAACTGACGCTGGCAGTGTGCAGTGAGTTTCATTTTGCAACCGATGGAGAGTGCGATGCTGAACCGTCTTGTCTTCCTTGCTCTGGCCTGCACGACACTGCCCGCCCATGCGGATGAAGCCCGACTTGCCCTGGCCCTGCGCGACGGCGACGCCATGGCTGTGACAGCGGCGCTGGCATCGGTGTCGGACCTGGACCAACCCTTTGCGGGCTCTTCGCTGACACCGCTTGGTCTTGCGATCCTGCAGGGCGACGTCGGAATCACGCGCCAGTTGCTGGAGGCAGGAGCCGGGGTCGACCGGGCTTCGGCGCTGGAAATGCCACCCTTGGCCATCGCGGCATACAGCTGCCTTGCTGGTCCCGCGATGATTGACCTCCTTCTTGACCACGGAGCTGCCATCGACAGCCCTGCTCCGGGCGGGATGACGCCCTTGCTGATCGCGGGGCTAAAGGGGCGAGACGACATCGTCGCGCGACTGTTGCAGGCCGGGGCCGATGCGGCGGCGGTCGATGTCTTCGGCGATGGGCTCTTGAACTTTGCCATCTATTCGCAAGACCCCAAGAGGGTGCAGACAGCCCTTGCATTTGGATCAGGCACCGCTCAGCTGGACAGGCTTTTTCTGACCCGTGGCTACCGCGCCTATTTCTGGCCCGGCCCGGTTCTTTGCCCGCCAGCAGACTAGGTGCTGCGTCGGGTGACACGCAGGCGGCCTGCGCCGACACGTCCATTGGGTCATGGCAGCGCAGGTCGCGCCATATCTGCAACTTGCTATTGCATATCAGCGACCCCCAGCCCCATGTTTCCCGCATCGAGGCGCAAGATCGCCCCGGATACCCTGTGAGGACACCATGACGAAGTTCATCCTTCTTGGCCTGACCGTTGCCGCGCTTGGCGCACCGGCCTTTGCGGCTGACCCGGCGGCGGGCGAGGAGGCGTTCAAGAAGTGCAAGGCTTGCCATTCGATCATTGCTCCCGATGGCACCGAAATCCAGAAAGGGGGCCGCACCGGGCCCAATCTTTATGGCGTGATCGGTCGCGGCGTCGCGTCGGACCCAGACTTCCGTTATGGCGAATCGATTGCGGCGCTGGGGGCAACCGGCGCGGTCTGGGATGCGGCCAGTCTTGTCGCATACACAGCCGACCCGGCTGGCTATCTGCAGTCTGCACTGGGCGATGCGGGCGCAAAGTCCAAGATGTCGTTCAAACTGGACTCGGGGGCCGAGGATATAGCGGCCTATCTGCAGTCGGTCTCGCAGTAACCCCTTTCCTTCAGACTTAGGCGCGGCCTCCCACAGGGGGCCGCGTCTTTCGTTTCAGAGCAAGGAAATCTGCCCCCTGCGGCAAAGTCATGCATTGCGACCGGACCTCGGCGCGGCTAAGACGAAAGCCGAGGGAACCGGGCGGCCCGCGACAAGTGGTCCGTCAACGGCAATAAATGAAGACCAAAGCGGGAGACGCCAATGGCAGACGCAGCCATTCACGGCCACGACCACCATAAACCGAACTTTTTCGTCCGGTGGTTCATGTCTACGAACCACAAGGACATCGGCATCCTCTACCTGTTCGCAGGCGGGATCGTCGGCCTGATCTCGGTCATCTTCACCGTCTACATGCGGATGGAGCTGATGGAGCCCGGCGTCCAGTACATGTGCCAGGAAGGCATGCGGCTGGTGGCCGATGCTGGCGCGACCTGTACGCCGAACGGGCATATCTGGAACGTGACGGTCACGGCCCACGGCATTCTGATGATGTTCTTTGTGGTCATTCCCGCGCTCTTCGGTGGCTTCGGCAACTACTTCATGCCGCTGCAGATCGGGGCGCCGGACATGGCCTTCCCGCGCATGAACAACCTCTCGTTCTGGCTGTTCATCGCTGGTACGTCGCTGGCGGTGGCGTCGCTGTTCGCCCCCGGTGGCGGCGGTGATCTTGGCACTGGCGCGGGTGTGGGCTGGGTGCTTTACCCGCCGCTCTCGACCACGGCGGAGGGCGGTTACGCGATGGACCTCGCGATCTTCGCCGTCCACCTGTCGGGTGCCTCCTCGATCCTGGGCGCGATCAACATGATCACGACCTTCCTGAACATGCGCGCCCCTGGCATGACGCTGCACAAGGTGCCGCTGTTCGCCTGGTCGATCTTCGTGACTGCCTGGCTGGTCCTCTTGGCCCTGCCGGTTCTGGCGGGCGCGATCACCATGCTGCTCACCGACCGGAACTTTGGCACCACCTTCTTCTCGCCTTCGGGCGGCGGTGACCCGGTCCTTTACCAGCACATCCTGTGGTTCTTCGGCCACCCGGAAGTTTACATCATCATCCTTCCCGCCTTCGGGATCATCAGCCAGGTCATCGCGACCTTCTCGAAGAAGCCGATCTTCGGCTATCTGCCGATGGTCTATGCCATGGTGGCAATCGGCGTGCTGGGCTTCGTCGTCTGGGCGCACCACATGTACACGGCCGGGATGAGCCTGACCCAGCAAAGCTATTTTATGCTGGCCACCATGGTCATCGCGGTGCCGACCGGCGTGAAGGTGTTCAGCTGGATCGCCACGATGTGGGGTGGCTCGGTCGAGTTCAAGACGCCGATGCTCTGGGCCTTCGGGTTCCTGTTCCTGTTCACCGTCGGTGGCGTGACCGGGATCGTCCTGTCCCAGGCCCCGGTGGACCGCGCGTATCACGACACCTACTATGTCGTGGCGCACTTCCACTATGTGATGTCGTTGGGTGCCGTGTTCGGGATCTTTGCCGGCGTCTACTACTGGATGGGCAAGATGTCGGGCCGTCAGTATCCGGAATGGGCGGGTAAGCTGCACTTCTGGATGATGTTCATCGGCTCGAACCTGACCTTCTTCCCGCAGCACTTCCTGGGCCGCCAGGGCATG
>JALOTD010000153.1 GCA_025458105.1 Tabrizicola sp.
CCTTCACGCTGAAGTTTTTTCTTCAGAGCACGGAGAGCCTGTTCGACGTTATTGTCGCGGACGCTGACCTGCATGTGGTTGTCACCACCTTCCTAAGCTAGAGTTGCACTGACTTGTGCAGGCCCGCGCCCTATAACAAAGGGGGTGGGGCTTGTCCACCGCCCCGCGAACGGAGGGTTAGGATGACCGAGGACGTGATGAACCGCCTGCTTGAGGCTGCGCTTGTGCATGTGCCGTTCGATGGCTGGTCCGAGCGGAGCCTGCGCGCTGCCGCGACGGATGCTGGAACCGACCTGGCGCTGGCCCGCGCGCTGTATCCGCGCGGTGGGGTTGATCTGGCGCTGGCATACCACGCGCAAGGCGATGCCGAGATGGCCGCGCGTTTGCAGGCGATGGACCTGTCAGCGCAGCGTTTCCGTGACCGGATCGCCACGGCTGTCCGTACCCGGCTGGACCTTGCCGACCGCGAGCTTGTCCGGCGCGGGACCACGCTTTTCTCGCTGCCGCAGCATGCCGCGGATGGGGCCAAGGCGGTATGGTCAACGGCCGACCGGATCTGGACCGCGCTGGGCGACACGTCGCAGGACCTGAACTGGTACACCAAGCGCGCGACACTGTCTGGGGTCTATGGTGCAACGGTGCTGTACTGGCTGGGGGACGACTCGCCGGGGCACCAGGCAACCTGGGAATTCCTGGACCGCCGGATCGACGGCGTGATGCAGTTCGAGAAACTGAAGGCCAGTTTCAGGGAAAATCCGCTGGGCAAGGCGTTTGCGGCGGGTCCGCTGAAGGTTTTCTCAACCTTTCGCGCCCCTAAGCTGCCCGACAACCTGCCCGGTCGCTTTCCACGCTGACCTGACCTGAAAGATCTGACGATGACCCTGTCGCACAGCATGCTTGCCGTCGAAATCTCCACCCCCGGCGGTCCGGATGTCCTGCATCCCTGTTCGGTGCCCGTCCCTGTGCCGGGCCATGGCCAGATCATCATTCGGGTGGCCTATGCCGGGGTGAACCGGCCCGATGCGCTGCAACGCGCCGGGTCCTATGCGCCGCCACCCTCGGCCTCGCCGCTGCCGGGTCTGGAATGCTCGGGGACGGTGGTCGAGATCGGGCCCGGCGTCACGCGCTGGAAGATCGGGGACAAGGTCTGCGCCCTGCTGCCCGGGGGGGGATACGCGGAATATGCGGTGACGCATGAGGCCCATGCGCTGCCGATTCCCGAAGGTCTGTCGCTGCGTGAGGCTGCCTGCCTGCCCGAGACCTGTTTCACCGTCTGGTCCAATGTGGTCATGCGCGGCGGGCTGCGCGCGGGGGAGCGGTTCCTGGTCCATGGTGGGGGCAGCGGGATTGGCACCACGGCCATTCAGGTCGCAGCCGCCCTAGGTGCACGCGTCTTTGCAACGGCGGGGTCGGATGAAAAGTGCCAGATCTGCCGCGACCTGGGGGCTGACCTGGCGATCAACCACCGGAGCGAGGATTTTGTCGAGGTTCTGCGCTCTCAAGGCGGTGCTGATCTGATTCTCGACATGGTCGGGGGGCCGTATATCGAGCGGAACGTGAAAGCGCTGGCGGATGACGGGCGGCTGGTACAGATCGCCTTCCTGCAAGGCCCCAAGGTGTCCTTGAACTTTGCCGAGCTGATGGTGCGGCGGCTGACGCTGACGGGGTCGACCCTGCGGCCGCAGTCGGACCTGGCGAAGGCCCAGATTGCCATGGCGGTCGAGGCGAACATCTGGCCGATGATTGCCAGAGGGGCGTTCAAGGTCGTCATGGACAGCGAATACCCGTTGGACCAGGCTGCAGCGGCGCATTGGCGGCTTGAATCCGGGACCCATGTGGGAAAAATCGTCCTGAAAGTCAGTGATTAGGGTGACTGCGACAAAGTCTCGCGTCCAGATTTGACGGCGAACTGACGGATTGACGTTTCTTTCACGCGCACAGTTCCGCGAGCTTTGTTAAAACTTTCTCAGGCGGGATCGGAAGTATCGATCCAGGAATAAGTCAGACGGGCGATCCCCAGTCGCCGTGACACCAAAGATTTTGAACATCCATTTTCCAAACTTCCCCAGAAGAACCTCTTTTGCTCTGTGCCGATCCCGCCACCTGATCTACCGTACTGGTTCGAGGACCGCGTCCGACAGTTTGCAATCGCGGATCACGTCCTCGCCGCAGCGGCGCGGGACAAGGTCGCGAGTCAGGCAAATCCGCGCTTCCTGGATCAGCCCGGCCTTGCAGGTGATCGTGATCTGGTCCTGTTGAAGACCGGGGTTGGCCTCCAGAAAGGCCTCTTCGATTACGCGCGCGGGAAGGGTCAGAGGCCTGTCGACCTGGGCGAAAAGGTCGGGCACCTGAATGCTGCCAAAAGCCCGGCGCGCGGCCGCGAAGTAGTCTTCCGCAGTGAGTCCCGAGCAGCGTCCGTGTTTTTTCCATTGATAGAAGGCCAGGCCGGACCCGCCCATGACATCGGCCATGCTGGCGGTCTGGGCGCGGCTAGGGTCGCGCGCCGAGGTCCGGCAGAAGGAGGGCCAACCGGTTTCGTACTGCGGCCAAAGGCCATGCAGGATGAATGTCAGTCCGCGTCCGGCATCGCACTGCGGGTCTTCGCGACTGTCGCCTTCCAGCGCGCACCAGGCGGCGGACCAGGACAGCGCAAGGACGTAATAGTCGAAATCACCTGCCCGTTCGCCCTCGGCTTTCGCGGCTGACGACCAGCAGAGGGCCGCACAGGCCAAGAGTATCCGGCGCATTTCTGCTTTCCCTTCGTGCAGCCAGCGACTATATGGGCATGTGAATTCCCCGAAATCGTGGAACTCGCGGGCCCCGCCCGCAGCCGTTTTCCCGGCACGGGACAGGTTTGTAAAGGAGAGATCCGATGTCGAAGCCTCTCATGGCAAAGGCCACGGCCGTCTGGCTGGTGGACAACACGACCCTCAGCTTTGCCCAGATCGCCGATTTCTGCGGGATGCACGAGCTGGAGGTTCAGGGCATTGCCGATGGCGATGTGGCGACCGGGGTGAAGGGATTCGATCCGGTGGCGAACAACCAGCTGGACCCGATCGAGATCACGCGCGCCCAGGATGACCCGCTGTACCGGATGAAGCTGAAGTTCAACGCGGCGGCCGTGGGCGAGGAAAAGCGGCGCGGGCCGCGCTATACCCCCCTGTCGAAGCGGCAGGACCGGCCGGCTGCGATTCTGTGGCTGGTGAAGTTCCATCCGGAACTGTCGGACGGGGCGATCGGCAAGCTGGTGGGCACGACGAAGCCGACGATTCAATCGATCCGCGAACGGACCCACTGGAACATCGGGCAGATCCAGCCGATCGATCCGGTCGCGCTGGGCCTGTGCAAGCAATCGGAGCTGGATACCGCCGTTCAGGCGGCGGCGCGGAAGAAGGCGGCGGAAGGAACGGTGATGTCGGACGATGAGCGGCGCAAGCTGGTCTCGACCGAGCAGTCGCTGGGAATGGACCCCGCGCCGAAAGTTCCGACCGGGCTGGAAGTCTTCGGGGACGAGGAAAAGGACGAGACGTCGGCGGCCGACTTCTCGGATGCGGACAGTTTCTTCAACTTGCCCGGCGGTCAGGATGATGACGAGGATGAGGACGACCGGCGGCGCTGAGCGGCGGTCTGACGTCAGGAAAAACCCCGGTCCACAGTGGCCGGGGTTTGCATTTCCGGGTGTCCACGCGTGGACATTGCCAAAAACCGTTTGAAAACAATGCACTGCTCTGTGGACGTAAGGTTTCCTTAACCCTTTGCCCACGCCCGGCTAGATCATCCGGATCGTGTCCTTGCCCACGGCCAGCACATAGCCGCGCCGGGCGATGGGCATCGCGCAGGCGCTTGACGCGGGTGGCGCCGGCGGCCTCGTCACAGTCGGCCTCGTTCCGGCCCGAAATCACCGCCTCGATCTGGGCGCCAGTCAGAACCTCGTCGTCCATCCGGGCCTCGGCCAGAACGGACAGGGTTTCCAGCGCCGCGTCGGTCAGTTGGAATTCCAGATCGTTGATGTAGACGGCGCGGGCCTCACGCGAAATCATCAGGCTGGCGACCTGGATGCCCGAGCGCTGGATGGCCGAGATACGGCGGTTCAGCGCGATGATCATCACCAGAAACACCAGCGCGGCGATCAGCATGGCGGTCGCAAAGACCAGAAGCACGAAGATCACGCTGCGGTAACTGGTCAGCACCTCGGAGAACGAGGTGCCGGACTGGGCGAGGATTTCCAGAAGCTTGATCTCGGCCAGAGTGTTCAGATCGTCGTTTTCCACGAAGATCCGTTCGACCTTGGCGTTGAAGGCGTTCGCGTCCGGCAGGTTCAGGAACAGGAACAGCGCGGCTGCCAGGAGGATCAGGACAATGGCGGCAATTCCGAAGGCAACCACACGGTTGCCAGCCTTCAGACTGTCAGTAACGGAGGAAGAATTCTCCGGCACTCGCTTTCCTTTCCTCAAGCCCTTCGGGCCCGAATGTGGACAGAACGTTCAGCAACGTCCAGCCGTCGCCTGCAAGCCTGGGCGCAAGTTCGCCTTCCGCCGCGCCGGGGCTGCAGTTGCCGTCAGACACTTGCGCCACACCGTAGTGCAGCTTGAGCGGTTCGTCACGCTTTGCCTTGTAGTCGGCATAGCATTCCGCCGCAGCCGGTCCGGCAAGGACCAGGGCAAGGGCGGCAGTGGTGAGTAGTCGTGTCATTTTCCGGCTCCAGATGGGCGGCTGCTCGATCTGCCCGACAATGCGCATGCACCCGTTGATATACAATATCACAGGGAAAATTCACCTGATGATATGGGATAGCATACCACGCCCGACCCGGTGCTATCGCCTAACGGGCAGGCGATATTGCTTACCCCGGCCCCCGGTGGCGAACGTGATGGCAGAGGTTCGCCGCACGAGCGAACCGACCGCATCAGGAGGCCCGAATGACCGTCGAGTGGAAAAGCAGATCGCGCCGCATCGCTTCGCAAGGGGTGGCGGAACGTGGAACCCAGCCCCGCAGCCTGGCGGCTTTGCTGACCGGGGGTGCTGTTGCGCTGGCCCTGGTGCTGGGCGCGGCCATGCCCGCGAAGGCGGACAAGAAGGACGATCTGGCCAAGGCGCTGATCGGCGCGCTGATCGTGGGCGCCATCGTGAACGAGCTGAACGACAAGCCGCAGTCGCCTGTCCCGCAGCCCGAGCCCGTCAAGCACAAGCGCGTGCCCGGCGTTTGTGCCATCACCATTGACGGGGCCGAGCGGTCGGTGACGCTGTTCCCCGAAAGCTGTCTGCGCCGCGAGGGGTTCGACCATCGCCTGCCGCGCGGCTGCGCAAACTCTGCCCGCATCTTTGGCCGGGACGACCGGGTCTATTCCGCCCAGTGCCTGCGCGACGCCGGTTACCGCATCTCTGGCCATTAAGGGGTGCGGGGTCGGGTGGGGGTGCCCTTGAACCCCACCCTTTCGGGGGCGGAAGGGTGAGCAGCTTCCGTCCCCATTTTTTGCAGACTTTCCTGTTGTGCCATTCCGGGGTAGCCACGGATCATGCCGCGTGTGACCCCCGACTTTTCCTTTGAGACAGAGGCCCAGGCCCGCGGGTTCCTGCGCGTGGTCGGGGTGGATGAGGTGGGGCGCGGCCCACTGGCAGGCCCGGTCACCGCCTGCGCTGTTCGCCTTGACCCGGCCCGCATTCCTGCGGGTCTGGGCGATTCCAAGACGCTGAGCGCGGTTCGTCGCGAGGCGCTGTTTGCACAGATTCTCGCCGTGGCCGAGGTCAGCATTGCCCATGCCACGGTTGAAGAGATCGACCGGCTGAACATCCTGCGCGCCAGTCACCTGGCGATGGAGCGTGCTGTCGCCGGGCTGGCGGCGGACCATGCGCTGATCGACGGCAATCTGGTGCCGCGCGGTCTGACCTGTTCGGCGACGGCCATCGTGAAGGGTGACGCGCGGTGTCTGTCGATTGCGGCGGCATCGATCGTGGCCAAGGTCACGCGCGACCGGATCATGGTGGATTTGGCGCAACAGCACCCCGGCTACGGCTGGGAGGCGAATGCGGGTTATCCGACACAGGCGCATCTTGAGGCGCTTCTAAATCTTGGTGTGACCCCTTGGCATAGACGTTCGTTCAAGCCCGTCCACAACATATTGTATCAAGAGAATTCTGTAAGTCGTTGATTCAAAAAAGAATTTGACGGCGAATCGTCTCTGACTCATGATTCAGGGCAACATCGGCACACAAGATGCCGGGGGCAGAGGCAGAAAAATGACGACCAGGAAGACCGCGGCAGAGGCTTGCTTGCCGCTGAACCAGATCCTAGCAGGTGACTGTGTGGAGGTGATGAATTCGCTTCCCGCGGGCAGTGTCGATCTGATCTTTGCGGACCCGCCATACAACCTGCAGCTCAAGGGTGATCTGCACCGGCCGGACAATTCCAAGGTCGACGCGGTGGATGACCACTGGGACCAGTTCTCCAGCTTTGCTGCCTATGATGCCTTCACGAAAGACTGGCTGGCGGCGGCGAAGCGGCTGTTGAAGCCGAACGGGGCGATCTGGGTGATCGGGTCCTATCACAACGTGTTCCGGCTGGGGGCCGAACTGCAGAACCAGGGCTTCTGGCTGTTGAACGATGTGGTGTGGCGGAAGTCGAACCCGATGCCGAACTTCAAGGGCAAGCGGCTGACGAATGCGCATGAGACGCTGATCTGGGCCAGCCGGGACGAGGCGGCGAAGTACACGTTCAACTACGAGGCGCTGAAGGCCCTGAACGACGGCGTGCAGATGCGGTCG
>JALOTD010000154.1 GCA_025458105.1 Tabrizicola sp.
TCTGCTCTTTCAGGATCGCAGAGATCTCAGCAGCCTGAATTCCCATCACCCAACCTCTTTCATTGCATTCTGGAGAGCCGCGAGCTTCGCCTTGACCGAGGTATCGATCATGGTCGAGCCGAGCTTGACGACAAGACCGCCGATGAGGCTTTCATCGACAGTGGTTTTCAGTTTCACGGTCTTGCCGACACGCGCCTTCAGCGTCTCGGCCAGTTTCTTCGACTGCGCCGCAGTCAGAGCACGGGCAGCGGTGACCTCGGCGGTCACTTCGCCCTTCTCGGCGGCAATCATGTCGGCCAGCGCGGTCAGGAACTGCGGCAGCACGAACAGGCGACGCTTGTCGGCCATCAGGGCCAGCGTGTTGGCCATCAAAGTGCTGATCCCCAGTTTCGAGCCAATCGCCGCGATGACCTTTGCCTGATCCTCACGGCTGATCACCGGCGAGGCGATCACGTCGCGCAGATCGGCACTGGCAGCAAGCGTTTCGGACAGAGCAGCAGTATCGGCTTCCAGCGCCTTCAGCGCCTTGTCGTCCTTGGCCAGGTCAAACAAAGCCGATGCGTAGCGCGAGGCGATGCCCAGAGAGATCGAAGCCGGTTCTGACACGTCATCCCTTCCGTATGTCATATGCCCTGGGCTCTCTACGAACCGGGCCATCTTTCGGCGCACAGCACGACCCTATCGGTCATGGCGCACGCCATCCGTCGCGGGCGTCCTTAGCAGAGGCCTTTCTACCCCGCAACCGGGTTGGACACGGATTCTTGAGCCGACGGCCGCGCAGAATGTCGCTGGTCAAGGGTTCCCGCGGTCGCTTTGCGCCCCAAGGGGTAGGCCTCCGCTCCTGACCGGTCTCCCAAGGCCAAATACCGGGGTGGCTGACCCGTCCTACTTTCGGTTCATCGCAGGTTCCGGGGCACCCTTGCCGACGCCCTCCAACACCTTCAACGGCCGCGTCACGGCAGCCTTCAGACCACCCCGTGTCGGCGCATAAACCTGCTTTGACGCCTCAACCATCAAGACGCCCCCGGCCAGCCAAGGCATACGGCGCCCGAAGGATTCCCAGAAATCCGCAGTGCGCAGCCAGAACCGTGTACCAGAGGGCGGGGCGAACAGAACCGACTGGCTGCGTTCCGGCGTGAAGCGATGCCGTTTCAGCTGCGCCTCCAGCTGCGCAACCGTGTAGGGTCGGCCAAAACCGAAGGGCGTCACATCACTGCGCGACCACAGCCCGATGCGGTTCGGCACAATCACCAATGCCCGCCCCCCGGGAGCAAGCACCCGATGCGCTTCGTCCAGCACGGTCGATGGGTTCTCGGACGTCTCCAGCCCGTGCATCAGCACCAGCCTGTCGACCAGCCCGGTCGGCACAGGCCACGCGGTCTCTTCGCACAGCACGCTCACGTTCTCCATGCCAGCGGGCCAGGGCATCACCCCCTGCGGCCCCGGCATCAACCCGATCACCCGCCGCGCGCTTTCCAGATAGGGACGCAGCAACGGCACCGCGAAGCCAAACCCCACCACGGTCTGTCCCGCCGCTGGGGGCCAATGCTTGACGACCTGATCCCGGATCGCCCGCTGAGCCACGCGGCCCAGCTGCGTCCGATAGTAGAAATTCCTCAGGTCCAGCACGTCGAGATGCATTGCGGACAGTCCCTCCTCGGGGCAATCGTGCACATCATACCCAGCGCAGGATCAAAGACCATGCTCGACCTTGTCACTGTCCCCTGCCTTGCCGACAACTATGCCTATCTGATCCACGACCGAGAGACCGGCCACACCGCCGTGATCGACGTGCCGGAAGCAGGCCCCATCATCGCCGCGCTGTCCGCGCACCAGTGGCGGCTGACCGACATCCTCATCACCCACCACCATGACGACCACATCCAGGGCGTCGACGCCCTGCGCGCCGAGACCGGCGCCATGGTCCTTGGGGCCGCCGCCGACGCTCACCGTCTTCCGCGGCTTGACCTCGCCCTGACCGAAGGCTCCACATTCCCGGTCGGCGCAGAAACCGGTCGCGTGATCGATGTCCCCGGCCATACATTGGGCCACATCGCCTTTTTCTTTCCGGACAGTCGCCTTTGCTTCACGGCCGACAGCCTGATGGCCGGGGGCTGCGGGCGCCTGTTCGAAGGCACCGCCCGGCAGATGCATGCAAGCCTGCAGAAGCTTAGCCAGCTGCCACCCGACACACTTATCTGCTCGGGCCACGAATACACCGCCTCGAACCTCCGCTTTGCGCTGACCCTTGAACCGGAGAATACGCAGCTTATCTCTCGCGCAGTCACGGTCGCCGAGAGACGCGCCCAAGGCTTTCCGACTGTACCGGTTCCGCTCGCCGACGAACTTGCGACGAACCCCTACCTGCGGGCGCACCTTCCCGCGCTGAAGACAGCCGTCGGCCTCCCAGATGCCGACGATGTCATGGTTTTCGCCGAAATACGGGCCAGAAAAGACAAGTTCTGATCGCCCAATATCACAAATGGCGTGATACCTCGGGGGAAACCCCAAAATCTGGAAGATTGCGCTTGAAGTGCGGGAAAGAAAACCGAACTTTAAGCTTATGAGGCCACGGTTGGTACGGGCGCTCGTGCCCCACCGACCTGCAGGACAGGAGCACTGACGTGCCATCGTTTTCGACAACTCTTGAACAGGCAATTCACAGCGCCCTGGCCCTGGCCAATTCGCGCCGCCACGAACTCGCCACGCTGGAGCATCTGCTTCTGGCGCTGATCGATGAACCCGATGCAGCCCGCGTCATGAAGGCCTGCGCGGTCAATCTGGATGACCTGCGCAAGACCCTGACCGACTTCATCGACGACGATCTCTCGACGCTGGTGACCGATGTGGAAGGGTCCGAGGCCGTGCCGACCGCCGCCTTCCAGCGCGTCATCCAGCGCGCGGCGATCCACGTCCAGTCCTCCGGCCGGACCGAAGTCACCGGCGCGAACGTCCTGGTGGCAATCTTCGCCGAACGCGAATCGAACGCCGCCTACTTCCTGCAGGAACAGGACATGACCCGTTACGACGCGGTCAACTTCATCGCGCATGGCGTGGCGAAGGACCCGTCTTATGGCGAATCCCGCCCCGTTCAGGGCGCAGACGAACAACAGGAAACCCCCAAGGCCGAGGCCGGTGAGGCCAAGGAATCCGCCCTGTCCAAGTACTGCGTCGACCTGAACGTTAAGGCCCGAAAGGGCGATGTCGACCCGCTCATCGGCCGCGAGGCCGAGGTGGAGCGTGCGATCCAGGTCCTCTGCCGTCGCCGCAAGAACAACCCGCTTCTGGTGGGCGACCCCGGCGTGGGCAAGACCGCCATTGCCGAGGGCCTCGCCCGCAAGATCGTCAATGGCGAAACGCCCGAGGTCCTGTCCAAGGCCACGATCTTCTCGCTCGACATGGGCGCGCTTCTGGCTGGCACACGCTATCGCGGCGACTTCGAGGAACGGCTGAAGCAAGTCGTCAAGGAACTTGAAGACCACCCTGACGCGATCCTCTTCATCGACGAGATCCACACCGTCATCGGCGCCGGCGCGACCAGCGGCGGGGCGATGGATGCCTCGAACCTCCTCAAACCCGCACTGCAGGGCGGCAAGCTGCGCTGCATGGGCTCCACCACCTACAAGGAATTCCGCCAGCACTTCGAAAAGGACCGCGCCCTGTCCCGGCGCTTCCAGAAGATCGACGTGAATGAGCCTTCGGTGCCGGATGCGATCAAGATCCTCATGGGTCTGAAACCGCATTTCGAGGAACACCACGACCTGAAATACACCAACGACGCGATCAAGTCGGCGGTGGAACTGGCCGCGCGCTA
>JALOTD010000155.1 GCA_025458105.1 Tabrizicola sp.
GTCCGCGCCTTCATGCGGATCTCCAGATCGCCGAAGGCCAGAAGGTCGTTGTCCAAGACCTGCATCGTGCCGCGCCGCAACAAGGCCCGCAGCCGTGCGCGCAACTCATCCGGTTCAAAGGGCTTCGGCAGATAGTCATCCGCCCCCTTCTCCAACCCCTCGACCCGGTTCGCGGCCCGGCCCAGCGCCGAGAGGATCAGGATCAGCGCCGTCGATCCCCCCGCCCGGATGCGCGCCATCGCCTCGACCCCGTCGCCACCCGGCAGCATCCGGTCTAGGACGATGACCTTGTAACCCCCGGCAACTGCTGCCGCGACCCCAGCCTCCAGCGTGTCGCAGTGATCGGCACTGCAGCCCATCTCCTCCACCACCCTGCGCACCGCAACGGCGGTCTCGGCGTCGTCTTCGACGATCAGGATACGCTCTTCCATGCCCATGCCTGCATTCAAAACACCACCACGTCTGGGTCAAGCACATTCGCCCCGCCCACCGGTCGCACACCCTCATGCGCGCTCCACGGATCCAGGTAGATGTGCCGCGTTTCGCCACCCGGGGCCTCGACCAGGATCAGCACCGGCGCCGTGATCTCATAGCTGCCGAGGTCAACCACCGAACCATTGATGCTGAGGATCCGGTCGCCCTGCGCCAGCCCGGCAAAAAGGGCGGGAGAGTTCTCGGTCACCCCGGTCACCATGCCGGTCGCGTCCAGCACCACACCAAGGGCCGACAGCCGGTACGCGGTGACAGCCTTCGGCAACCCGCCCTCCACTTGCCGAAGCCGCAGACCGCCTGCGCCCTCGATTGCCTCCAGCGACAGTGCCAACTCGACCCGGTTGCCCGCCCGCAGGACGGTGACCGTGGTCTCGCCCAGCGCACTCGCCCGCTCCAGCGCAAAGGCCATGTCGCCCGGCGCAGCCAGATCGGCCCCATCCACCGCCAGGATCACGTCGCCGCCCTGCAGCCCCGCCGCTGCCGCCAGCCCGCCCGCCTCGACCCCGTCGACCAAGAGGCCTGCCACCGGCACGCCCAGCGCCTCGGCCACCTGACGATCCACCGGGCGGGCACGCAGGCCAAGCTGCGGGAAGGGCGGCAAGGTCTCTTCGATCAACCCGGTCACAATGACCTCCAGATCTGCCGCCGCAATCGCATAGGCGATGCCCACGAACATCCGGCTGCCATCGGCGATCTGGCTGTTCATCCCCAGAAGCCGCCCTTCGGCATCAACCAAGGGGCCGCCGGACGACCCCGGATTCACCGCCGCATCATGCTGAAGCAGCTTCAAGGGCACCGCGATGTCCACCTGCCGCGCCATCGCCGAAATCCGGCCCTCGGTCAGGGTGAACTCCACGCCCAGGGGCGCACCCAGCGCAAAGACCTCTTCGCCCAGACCCGGCACGCCCTCGGCCGGCACCAACCCAGACCGGCCCGGCGCGACGGCGATCACCGCCACATCCCTGACCGCGTCCCGCGCAATGACCAGCGCCACCTCTTCCGCCCCGTGCCTGTCGATCAGCCGCACCTCTTCGGCCTCGCCCACCACATGGGCGTTCGTCACCGCCACCGACCCGTCGCCCCACAGAAAGGCCGAGCCGAGGAACCTATCCTCGGCATCCGCGCTGCGCACCGTGAAGACCCGGTCCATCGCGCTGTCCAGGGGCGAGGCCTGCGTCGGTCCCACCAGAAGAACCAGCACCACGACAACCACCGCCGCCAGCATCTCGCTAAAGTACCGCAGCGGTTGTCTCCGCTTGCGCTTGTGGTCTGCCGTCATCATGAAACCTCTGTCATGCCTCTTTGCCGCCTTGCTAGCAGCGCCCCCGTCGCAGGGCACATGACAAAGGCCGTCATGAAGAATTCTTGGATTTACAGGCGGATGTTCGCACCCCATCTTCGCCCCAACCAAAGCCATACGAGTCCCCTCATGCGCCGTAGCCTGCTTGCCTTTGCCCTGGTCACCCTTGCGGCCCCCGTCCTGTCCGACACCACCTCGCCGGTGAAGGTGGCCGAGCTTTCGGCGCGCCTCTACGCCCAAGGGGTCGAGGCGGGCGATCCCCTCCTGATCCTGTCGGCGGCCAAGCTGCGCAAGACGCTGGCCCCCGTTGCCAGCGACCGCACCCCCGAAGGCGGCTCCGCGACCGACGGCGCACCACTGACGTGGGAGGAAATGCTTGCCACCGCCGAAACGCTGGCCGCCGATGACGCGGCCCTGATGGGTCTGATCGACGATGTCCGCGCCGAGACGACCAAAGGCGTCGCCTCCGGCCCCGTCTACAACATCGGCAACCTATCGAATGGCGGCGGCGACACCTACCCGCCCATCGAATTCCGCGGCGGCGAATATGCCGAGGTCTATGTCGAGGCCAAGGCCGCGACCAACCTCAATCTCACCATCTACGACGACAAGGGCCGCCTGGTGTGCAGCGACACCGACATCTCCCACATCGCCTATTGCGGCTGGACCCCGGCCCAACCCGGCACCTTCACGTTGAAAGTCGAAAACAAGGGGCCCGCCTCGGCCGCCTATGCCCTGATGACCAACTGATGCGACAGATCCTCCTCTCCACCGCCCTTTGTCTTTCCGCCTTGCCCGCCCTGGCGCGCGAAAACCACGCGCTCTTGATCGGCGCGAACCAGTACCAGAACCTGGAGGAACGCTGGTGGCTGAAAGGCCCCGCGAACGACGTGCAGCTCGTCGCGACCTACCTCACCTCCCAGGCCCCCGTCCCCTTCGCGCCCGAGAATGTCACCGTCCTGACCGATGGCGTCGCGGGCTATGACGCCCCCACGCTGGCCGCGATCCGTACCGCCTTTGCCGACCTGACCGCCGAGGTGCAGCCCGGCGACTTCGTCTACCTCCACTTCTCCGGCCACGGGACCCAAGCCCCCGCGCTTGACCCCGCGACCGAACTCGACGGCCTTGACGAGCTTTTCCTACCCATCGACATCGGCCCCTGGTCCGACCAGATCGGCGCGGTCGAAAACGCGCTCGTTGATGACGAGATCGGCGCCCTGATCGACGGCCTCCGCGCCAAGGGGGCGAATGTCTGGGCCGTCTTCGACAGCTGCCACTCCGGCACCGTCACCCGCAGCCTTGACGGCGCGGACGAAGAGGTCCGCACCCGCCAGCTTTCCCCCGATGTCCTTGGCTTGGACGCTGAGGCAATGGCCGATGTCGCCACCCGCAGCCTGGGCGACCCCCGCGAAACCGAGGCCCCCTTCGATGCCACCCAAGGCGACGGCAGCTTTGTCGCCTTCTTCGCCGCCCAAACAAACGAAGTGACCCCGGAAAAGAACCTGCCCAAGGGCAAGCCCGGCCGCAAACCGCAGGGCGTCTTCACCTTCACCCTGATGGAGGTGCTGGCCGAATACCCGGGCGCGACCTACTCCCAGATCGGGCAAGAAGTGCTACGCCGCTATTCGGTCAGGAACCTTGCGAAATCCACGCCACTTTTCGAAGGCGACCTCGACCAGGTGGCGTTCTTGGGCGAAGCCGGGGGCCGCGTCGCTCAATGGCAGGCCGAGGTGACGGACGCTGGCCTCACCATCCCAGCGGGCAGCCTGCATGGCCTGTCCGAAGGCGCGCAGCTTGCCGTGATGGCCAGCGCCGCCGATGCCGATGACGCCGCCCTCGGCTTTGTCGAACTGACCCGGGTCGACACCTTCACCGCCACCGGCCAGCCGGTCGAGGTCGGGGGCAAGACCCTCCCCGCCGACCTGCCCAAGGGCGTGACGCTGCGCCAGATCGACGAAACGCTCGACTTTACCCTCACCGTCGCTTTGCCGCCCCCGGGCAGCGCCCCCGCCGATGCGCT
>JALOTD010000062.1 GCA_025458105.1 Tabrizicola sp.
TCGCCCAGGAAGTCCGACAGGAACACGGCCCGGCCATGGCTGACCATGCCCTCGGTTTCCGGCGCGCCATATTCTGCCTCGGTCTCTTCACCCGACAACCGTGCCGCCAGCCGCAACAGCTGCGTCCGCCCGGCCCGTGGATGGGCAAGCCCGGCAAGACCCACCCGCTCGCCGCCGCGCAAGAGAAGCACCGCCAGCGCCAAGGCCAGAAGCTTCGCCCGGTCGGACTTTGCCGCGCGCCCCTTGTCGCCCGTGAAGGCCATCGACTTTGACGGATCAACCCAGATCGTCACCGACTGCGCCGCCTGCCATTCGCGTTCCCGCACGAAATGCGCGTCTGACCTTGCGCTGCGCCGCCAGTCGATCATCCGCGCACTGTCGCCCTGATGTGCAGGCCGGTACTGCCAGAACTCATCCCCCAGGCCTGCGCGCCGCCGCCCATGCTCGCCCAGCATGACGGTCGCGGCCAGCATCTCGGCCTCGGCCAGAAGCGGGGGCAGCGTCTGCCCCAGGGCCTCGGCGCGGGCACGAAGATCGGGGGCTACACTCACGCCGCCGCCTCAAGCCGCAGGGTCTTGGCCGTGACTCGGGAAATGATGCCCGCCAAAGTTTCGCCCCGCGCCCGGGCCGCGAAAGACAGCGCCATCCGGTGCACCAGCACCGCCTGCGCCAGGTCCGCCACATCCGCCACCGACGGCGCCAGACGTCCGTCCAAAAGCGCCCGAGCGCGGACCGTCAGCATCAGCGCCTGCGCCGCGCGCGGCCCCGGACCCCAGGACAAAGAATCCGCCAAATCACGCCCTTCCGGCTCGCCCGGACGGCACGCGCGCACCAGATCCAGAATCGCCTCCACCACCTGATCGCCCACCGGCATCCGGCGGATCACCGATTGCGCTTTGATCAACTCTTCAGCGGTAAAGACCTGATGCGCTTCGGCCTCTTCGGCCCCCGTGGTGGCGATCAGGATGTCCCGCTCGGTCGCCCGCGTCGGATACTCCACATCCACCTGCACCAGGAAGCGGTCCAGCTGCGCCTCGGGCAGGGGATAGGTGCCTTCCTGCTCAATCGGGTTCTGCGTCGCCAGCACGTGGAAGGGCTTGCCCAGGGGCCGGTGCTGGCCCGCGATGGTCACTTCCTTCTCCTGCATTGCCTGCAGAAGCGCCGACTGCGTCCGGGGCGAGGCCCGGTTGATTTCGTCCGCCATCAGAAGCTGGCAGAAGATCGGCCCTTCGACAAAGCGGAACGCCCGGCCGCCGTCCGCCGCCGTCTCCAGCACTTCCGACCCCAGGATATCTGCGGGCATCAGGTCCGGCGTGAACTGGATGCGGTTGGCCTTCAACCCCATCACCGTACCCAGAGTGTCCACCAGCCGCGTCTTTCCCAGGCCCGGCAGACCGACCAGAAGCGCATGGCCGCCGCACAGCATGCTGGCCAGCACCAGCTCCACCACCCGCTCCTGCCCAATGAAGCGCCGGTTGATCGAGGCTTTGGCCTCGCCCAACGTCGCGCCCAGCGCCTCGATCTCTGCCACAAGCGCCTTGGTGTCGGCCATGCCAAATGCTCCCTTCAGGGTGATACCCGGTCAGTAAAGCGAGTTATCTCGCCGGGCACAAATGGCAAAAGCCAACTTGACACAAATGATCGTGAGACCGGACGCCCCTCAGACCTGGCAATCCCGCGTCGCAAGCGACACGCGGCCCAGCTCAACCTCCGTCCCCTGCGCATCGGTGCCACGAAAGACAACAACCACCTGCGCCCCGGCATTCAGCAGCCGGACAAAGAACCGTTCCTCGCAAAAGCCGCGCCTTGTATCGTCCTTGGCGCTAAAGCCCAGCTCTGCCTCGGGTTCCAGCAGATGGTAGACATAGGTCAAGACCAGGCCTTCCGCCACGACTTCGCTCAGTCGCAGGTTGTCGTGAAAGGTCTGCGGCACCTCGGTCTGCTGGGCAATGCTGCTCAGAATCTGCGCCGGAGTGGATCGGGCGAACTCCAGATCGATGAACCGATCCGCCAGCGCCGGGTCCTCTGCTACCGCCGCAAAGGCCGCCTCAACCTGTGGCAGAATCTGCGCCTCGACCAGCCTTGAAAGGACGATCATCGCCAGACCAAGTGCGACACCTATCCCCCCGCGCAAGGCTGGAACGACCGGTCCCGCCCGCGACGGGTCTTGCCCCGGCGCGAACATCAGCCACAGGTTTGCCAGGGGAACGACGCTGGCAATTCCCGCCTTGCCGTGGCCAAGCACATCGCGCGACCGCGCCTGTCCCAGAACCACCAGAACGTACCCGGCAGCCGCACTGAAAGCCGCGTCCAGCGCGATCATCCAGAACAACCAGCCCCCCTGCATCGCCGCACCGCCCATTACCCAGGCGTACTGAAACAGGGCGATCCCCAGGACCACAAACCCCGTCATCGCGAAGTACGGCGCCCGCTGCAGCACCGCGCTGCCCCGGTGCAAGACTGCTGCCAGCACCCCGCCCGCAAGCGCCCAACCCACGCTGAACAGTCTGACATAAAGTTCCGAGTGCGCGATATGTTGCCAGGCCCAGTCTTCCAGCATCCGCTCCCTGCCCTTCGCTCATGCGGCCACCTCGTGGAAATCCACCCGACGACACGTTAGGTTGCAAGGTGAAACGCCGACCAGGCCCACCCACAGGACATCCCCGCCATGACCGGCCCGACGCCCTCTGCCGATACCCTTGCCGCCGCCGCGAAGGCCGCCGGTCAGAAAGGCCGGCCTCCGGTCCATCTGTGGAACCCGCCCTTCTGCGGCGATATCGACATGCGCATCGCCCGCGACGGCACCTGGTTCTACCTTGGCACACCCATTGGCCGGGCGCCGCTGGTCAAGCTTTTCTCCTCGATCCTGAAGCGCGAGGGAGACGCCTACTTTCTGGTCACCCCGGTCGAAAAGGTCGGAATCACGGTCGAGGACGCCCCCCTGCACGCCATCGACTTCGATGCCATGGGTCAGGGCACCAACCAGACGATCACCTTCGCCACGAAAACCGAGGACACCGCGATCCTTGGCCCGGACCACCCGTTGCGGGTCGACCGGAACCCCGCGACGGGCGAGCCTTCACCCTATGTCCTGATCCGCAGCAATCTTTGGGCACGGATCGACCGGAAATCCTTCTACCGCCTGGTTGAACTGGGTTGCCATAACGATCACGACGGGCATAAGTGGTTCGGTCTTTGGTCCTCGGGCCAGTTCTTCCCGATCATCCCTTCGTCGGACTTGCCCTGAACCCGAAATGCCCCGCTTCGCCGCCAACCTGACGCTTCTCTTTACCGAAGTCCCGATGCTCGACCGCCCCGACTGGGCAGCGCGTTGCGGCTTTGACGGGGTTGAGGTCCTGTTCCCCTACGATCAGCCCATGGCCGAATGGGAACGCGCGCTGAACGGCCTGCCCCTGGCGCTGATCAACACGCCCCCCGGCGACTGGGCCAGCGGGGACCGTGGCTTCGCCGCTGTCCCCGGTATGGAGCTGCGGTTTCGTGACAGTTACCTCCGTGCTGCCGAGTATGCCACCCGCCTGGGCGCCGGCAGGGTCCATGTCATGGCGGGCGTCGCCAAGGGTCCGCAAGCCGAACAGACCTATGTCGAGAACCTGTCCTGGGCGCTGGAGCAGGCGCCGGGCCTGACACTGACGCTGGAACCCCTGAACCCCGACGATATGCCGGGCTATTTCCTGAACGACTTCGACCAGGCAGCCCGGATCATCGACGATCTCGCCAATCCGCGCATCGGGCTGCAGTTCGACCTTTGGCATGCGGCGCGTCTGCATGGCGATGCGGGTGCGGTCTGGGCCGACCACCGCCACCGGACCAACCACATCCAGATCGCGGGCTTTCCCGGCCGTAACGAACCGGGCGGCGGTGGCTTCTCACTGCCCGACCTCTGCGATGCGGTCGATGCCCACTGCGCCCATGTCTGGATCGCCGGCGAATACCGCCCGGCGAAGGGCACGGCACAGGGGTTGGGCTGGCTCACCGCGCTCAAGTCGCGCGGTGCGCTGATCGGCAACTGAGGCGCAGGGCGCTTTCCTGCTTGTGCGCGCCGCCCCTGCCCCGCTAAAAGCGAGGCGGATCAACGACAGGATGCCGCCCATGCCGATCGACGCCCCGGAAACCCAAGTCGTCACCACCTGGAAAGTGGCCTGCGACGGTGGCGAGGGCGCGCTTGGCCACCCCCGCGTCTGGCTGACGATCCCGCAGGACACAGGCTGGGTTGAATGCGGCTATTGCGACAAACGCTACGTCATCGACCGCGATCACGCCCAAGACGACCACTAGTCATTCCGCCGCAAAGCGCGTGCCTTCAGCCGGTGCCATTGCCCGCCAGGCCAGGACCGATCCGTCCGTTTCGGGACGCGAGCTGACGGTCAGCCCCTCGCACCCTGCCCGAAGGGCGTCTGCCCGCGCCGCGGCGATCAGGGTCCGTGCGATCCCGCGCTTGCGGTCGGGCTCTTGCACATACAGCTGTTCGACCACACCCCAGTCAGACCCGGCCACCATGTTGCGCCCGATTAGCATCAGGGCGAACCCCACCGGATGGCGCTGCGGGCTGTCGCTGCGGTGCGCCACAATCAAGCGTGCCGCGCGTCCCTCCAGCGCGATTCTTGCCAGAACACTGGGCGTGATCCGCGCGGCAACGCCGGTCTGGGCAGCAAGCGCAATCAGCATGCGGTGAACCTCGGGTAGGTCTTCAATCGTGGCAAGGCGCGTGGTGGCTGGGGCAGACATCTTCGGTTTCCTTCGCTCTGGGGGCCTGGCGAGGGGGAACCTGTGTACCATCCGGCCTGACCCTCGCGGGGCGGCTTGATGGGAGTTGTTTCGGTGGTGAAACGCTGCCCTGCCGCCTATGTGGCGCAGGTCCAATAAAACGAGACCGGGATCATCAGGTGCAGCATGGCAGGGACGATGCTGCAAAGAACGCATCGCGTCAAGGCACAAGTCAGCCCCTTTGCTTTTTCCCTCTCCTTGACGAAGGTACTGCGGGCATCCAAGGGGAAACTATGCGCAAGTCCTTGAAACTTCTTGCTACGGTCCTGGCTATCCCGTTGCTCTATCTCGCCGCCTCGGCGCTTCTGCCCTTGATCCGCGGCACAGGGCCTGACCTCTCCGGCCCCCCCGCTCGGCAGATCGGGCTTCTGCAAGGCCCGATCCACACCGACATCCTCTTCCCCTTGACGCCAGAGGTCCGCGCCAGATTTGCCTTTGCCGAAGCGGTCGGGGTGCCGGTGAACCACCCTAAGGCGCAATGGCTGGTCTTCGGCTGGGGCTCAGCCGCCTTTTACACCACGGCTGGGACCTACGCCGACATCACGGCAAGCGCCGTCCTGACCGCCGCGACAGGCGATGATGCCGTTATCCGGCTCGACGCCCTCGGCCCTTTGCCGCCAATGGAGACCCTCCGCTTCCTGGAACTATCCGAGGCGCAGTTCCGGGCACTTCTGACCGAAACCACTGCCGCCCTTGCCAGCGAAACAGCCCTGGACCACCCCGGCTTCACCGGCACCGACGCCTTTTTCCCGGCCCACGGCCACTTCCACCTCTTCCGCACCTGCAATGTCTGGCTTGGCGAAACCCTCCGCGCCTCGGGCATCCCCTTCGGCCTCTGGACGCCTGCCAACTGGTCGGTCACCCTTGCGCTTGACTGGCATGGGCCTGACCGTAGCTGACGCATGCATCCACCGCAGTCTCAGCTCAGCAACATCGCCTCGGGCGTGCAGGCCATACGCTGACGCTCTTCCGGCGCGACTTCGCGGAAGTAGCGTTCCAGGTTGTTCCCCGACCAGAACCGCACTTCCCCGCCGCCCGCAAATCGCCCCGTCCCCACCGCCGTTCCGCTCTCCGGTTCAAAGTAGGTATAAATGGACTGGCCGGTCCTGCCGTCGCTGCAGCTGAATTCCGCCAGACCGAGGCCCATCACCCCTCGCCGCCAGGAGCCGGTGCACAGCACGCCTGCGGGGCTTTCGGCATGAAACGGGCCGCTGTCCGCCCCGAAGGAAGCGCCGCGCAGAACCTCCCCGGATGCCTCGACACAGGCAACAAGCGGAGAACAGTTCATCCGCGCCGGGTCGCAGGGCAGGGTTTCGCCTGCGTGGGCCCGGATGGCAAGAAACAGCGCGAAAGCTGGCAAGACGATGCGGAACATGGCACAACCTCCTGAAAACGGAGCTAGGAATGTCATCCACCTTCGGCAAGGGCCACCACCTGCACCTCATCGACGGCTCGGCATATATCTTCCGCGCCTACCACGCCCTGCCGCCCCTGACCCGCAAGTCCGATGGCCTTCCCGTGGGGGCGGTGGCCGGGTTCTGCAACATCCTGTGGAACGAACTTTCCCGCTCCGCGTCGAACGGCAAGGCCGCGACGCACCTCGCCGTTGTCTTCGACTATTCCGCCGACACGTTCCGCAACACGATCTACCCCGAATACAAGGCCAACCGCCCGGAACTGCCCGAGGACCTGCGCCCCCAGTTCCCGCTGACCCGAGAAGCCACCCGCGCCTTCAACGTCGCCTGCCTGGAGACGGAAGGCTACGAGGCCGACGACATCATCGCCACGCTTGCCAAACGGGCGGTGGAGGCCGGGGGGACCTGCACCATCATCTCCTCGGACAAGGACCTGATGCAGCTGATCCGCCCCGGCATCGACATGTTCGACCCGATGAAATCCCGCGCGATCGGCCCCGACGAGGTGATGGAGAAATTCGGCGTGCCCCCCGAACGGGTGATCGACGTGCAGTCCCTTGCCGGGGACAGCGTCGACAACGTCCCCGGCGCGCCCGGGATCGGGCTGAAGACCGCCGCGCTCCTCATCAACGAATACGGCGACCTCGACACCCTCCTCGCCCGCGCGCATGAGATCAAGCAGCCCAAGCGCCGCGAGGCGCTGGTGGACAACGCCGAGCAGATCCGCATCTCGCGCCAGCTGGTGACGCTGACCTGCGACATGCCGATGGAAACCACGCTGGACGAGCTGGAAATCCGCCTGCCGGAAGCCGACAAGATTATGGAATTCCTCACCAAGATGGAATTCCGCACGCTGACCAAGCGGGTAGCCGACAAGCTTGGCATCGCCGCACCCGCCATGCCGGAAACCAGCCAGCTGCAGGTCGCCCCCCGCGAGGAGAAGCCGCAGGCGCAGGACGAGCCGCAGGTTCCCTTCGACCTTTCCGCCTACGAATGCATCCGCACCCGCGCCGCCCTGGACCGCTGGATCGCCCGGATCATCGAGGTCGGCCAGGTCGCCATCGACACCGAAACCACCAGCCTTGACGAAATGCAGGCCGATCTCGTCGGCATCTCTCTCGCCGTCGACGCCGGAAAGGCCTGCTACATCCCCGTCGGCCACACCACCGGCGGCGGCGATCTGTTCGGCGCCACTGCCCTCGCCCCCGACCAGCTGCCGATGGCCGAAGTGCTGGCCGCGCTGAAGCCGATCCTTGAGGACCCCGCGATCCTCAAGATCGGTCAGAACATGAAATACGACTGGAAGATCTTCGCCCGCCACGGGATCAGGATCACCCCTTTCGACGACACCATGCTCATGTCCTACGCCATGCATGCGGGGACCCATAACCACGGCATGGACGAACTTTCCGACCGCTACCTCGGCCACACGCCCATCCCGATCAAGTCGCTCCTTGGGTCGGGCAAGTCGCAACTCACCTTCGACCGCGTGGCCATCGACGACGCGGTGAAATACGCCGCCGAAGATGCCGACGTGACGCTGCGCCTCTGGCAGACATTCAAGCCGCGCCTGCACCGGGCGAAGGTCACCACCGTCTACGAAACCCTGGAACGCCCGCTGGTTCCCGTGCTTGCCGATATGGAAATGGCCGGCATCCAGGTTGACCGCGACACGCTGAACCGCATGTCCAACGCCTTCGCGCAGAAGCTGGTGCAGCTCGAGGAAGAGATCCAGGACATCGCGGGTGAGAAGTTCAACGTGGGCTCGCCCAAGCAACTCGGCGAGATCCTCTTCGACCGGCTGCAGATCCCCGGCGGCGAGAAGGGCAAGACCGGGGCCTATGGCACCGGCGCCGACATCCTGGAAGACATCACCACGCTGGAAGACAGCCACCCACAGGGCGCGAAACTGGCGGCGCGTATCCTCGACTGGCGCCAGATCGCCAAGCTGAAGTCCACCTACACCGACGCGCTGCAAGAGGCGATCAACCCGGATACTGGGCGGGTTCATACGAGTTACTCCATCGCGGGAGCCAACACCGGCCGCCTCGCCTCCACCGACCCGAACCTCCAGAACATCCCCGTCCGCACCGAGGAAGGCCGCCGCATCCGCGAGGCTTTCGTGGCTCCTCCGGGCCGCATCCTCGTCTCGCTCGACTACTCCCAGATCGAGCTGCGCATCCTCGCCCACATCGCCGACATCCCCGAACTGCGCCGCGCCTTCGAGGAAGGGATCGACATCCACGCCCTGACCGCGTCCGAGATGTTCAACGTCCCCGTCGACCAGATGACCAGCGACATCCGACGCAAGGCCAAGGCGATCAACTTCGGGGTGATCTACGGGATTTCCGGCTTCGGCCTTGCCCGCAACCTCCGCATCCCCCGGGCCGAGGCGCAGGGCTTCATCGACCGCTACTTCGAACGCTTCCCGGGCATCCGGGGCTATATGAACGATACAGTCAAATTCGCCCAGTCGAACGGCTATGTTCAGACCCTGTTTGGTCGGAAAATCAACACTCCCGAGATCAACGCGAAGGGCCCCGGAGCAGGCTTCGCCAAACGCGCCGCGATCAACGCCCCCATTCAGGGCACCGCCGCCGACGTCATCCGCCGCGCGATGATCCGGATGCCTGCGGCCATCGCGGGGCTGGATGCAAAGATGCTCCTGCAAGTCCACGACGAACTGCTGTTCGAAGTCTCCGATGCCGACGCCGACCGCCTGATCCCCATCGCGAAAGAGGTGATGGAAGGCTCCTCCCACCCCGCTGTCACCCTGAACGTCCACCTAGCAGTGGAAGCCGGAAAGGGCCGCAACTGGGCCGAGGCGCATTGATGCGCCTGAGGCTTTTCTGTCTTTCACTCCTCCTGATGGCCGGACCCGCCTTGTCCGACCCCGTTTTTGTCAGTTCGGACGGCCTGCGGCTGATCGCGGTGGAGAAGGACGCAGGCATCGAACTTAGCGGCGTGTTTCGGACAGTCACTCTTCGCTTGGGCGGTGCAACGATGGTCGTCCATGACCACGTTGATCGTTTTCTGCTTTCCGCCGATTGCCAGGTGAAAGGCGATCCACTGCACGGCGACGGACGCTTGCTGGTCCTGCAACACGGATTCATCCTCCGTCTGAATCAAGGACGGGAGCTGGTGTTCGACGCCCAGGAACTTCCCTGGTCGGGGTATTCCAAGTGCCAAAGCCATTGAGCACGCGAGGACCATCCCCATGATCCACACCTGGCCCGAGCTCAAGACCCTCGCCCTGTCCCTCGACCTTCCCGAGGTAACCGTCGACTACCCCTGGGGTAACGAATGCCTGAAGGCCCACGGCAAGATGTGGTGCTGGTGGTCGCCTTATGTCGATGCCGCCGTATTCAAGGCCTCCCGCGACGAACGCGAGATGCTCTTGGCCGCCGATCCCGAGACCTTCACGCTTCACCCCCATTACGAACCGCACAACCTGATCCTCGTCCGCGCGGGCCGCATCGACGAAGGCTGGGCCAAGGCGCGGCTGGTGAGCCAATGGCGCGATGCCGCCCCGAAGCGCTGGCTCAAGGCCTGGGACGCCGAGCATGGCGGCTGACGACGGCCCCACGCTTACCATCCACTCCCGCGCTGACCTGCGGGCCTGGCTGGCGGCCAATCACGCCAGTGCCAAGGCCACCTGGCTTGCTCTGTGGAAGAAGCCCCATCCCGGCTACCTGCCCTATGAAGAGGTTGTGGAAGAGCTTCTGTGCTGGGGCTGGATCGACAGCACCCCCCGAATGCTGGACGCAAAATGCTCGCGCCTGATGATCGCGCCGCGCAACGCGAAATCGGCCTGGTCGGCGGTGAACAATGCCCATGTCGCCCGCGCCCGTGGTGCGATGAGCCCGGCGGGCGAGGCGAAAGTCACGCAGGCCCAAGCCAACGGCATGTGGGACTTCCTGAACGACGTCGACGCGCTTGTCGACCCTCTCGACCTGACCGAAGCGCTCGCCAACACCGGGACCGCAGACTTCTGGGCCGCCCAGCCCCGCACGATCCGGCGCGGCACGCTGGAATGGGTCAAGATGGCGAAGTCGCCCGAGACCCGCGCCAAGCGGATCAGGGACGTCACCGACAGCGCGGCGCAGGGCCTCCGCCCCAGCCCGTTCCGCCGCTGAATTGCCCTTGGCAGAATACTCCGGGGGTTTGGGGGCAGCGCCCCCATCAGCCTTGGGTCTGCGCGTCCTTCACGCGCGGACCCGAGAGAAAAGGCTTGCGGCGACCAGCCGCTCCTTTTGACTACCGCCCGCCCCTAGCGGTCGATCCTGACCTGAAAGCAGTTGTTCCGCGCCGAGCGCACATGGACATAAGCCACGCGGGGATCGTCCAGCAGCTCCCCAGCCCGCGCGGGGATCGCCCTGGTCGCCACCACGCCCCCGGTGCCATAGACGATCCGGTCATCCGCCCCATAGCCCCGGACGATGTAGTCCGGCGAGGCGAGCATCTCCGGCAGCGCCGCCTCTCCCCCTGCCTCGCAAGCATCCGCGCAGAGGAAGATCGGCCCGACCTCGGCATAGGGCTGCGGCGCGGGGAAGGGGCGGTGGGCCAGGACCAGCATCCCCGCGCCTTCCGGGATCATCTTCAGGCAGTGCCGGCACGGGTTGCCGCCCCCATCCGATACGGCCTGCTCGGGGACCTGCCCGTTGGCATCCGGCCCCCCGGCCTGGTAGGCCCGCACCACGTCTGTCGGTATCGGCTCGAAACGCATGTCATCCTCCGTCTTTCCCCGGAAGATGACCCGCCGCCCGCCGCGCGGCGACCCGATCCTTGCGGTTAAGGGGTCAGGCGCGCTCGACCAATCGGCCCAGCACCCGGCCCCCAAGGATATGCAGGTGGTAATGCGGCACTTCCTGCATCCCGTGCGTGCCCGCATTGGTGATCGCGCGGAACCCGTCCGCCCCGGTCAACCCCAGGATCGCGCAGACCTTGGCGACAGTCCGGTGGAAATCGACTAGCTCTTCGGCCGAGGCTTCGGCCGCGAAATGGTCAAAGCTCACATAGGCGCCCTTCGGCACCGCCAGCACATGCACCGGGGCCTGCGGGTGGATATCGTGAAACACCAGCGTATGCGGCGTCTCCATCACCGTCTTGTTCGGGATCTCGCCGCGCAGAATTCGCGCGAAGATGTTGGTCGGGTCATAGGTCCAGGCCATCGAAAACCTCCTTCTCAATCCACAAACAGATAGTCGGTCGCAGCGATCTGCAGCGCCATCTCGAATGACACGCCCAGAAACTCTGCAAGGGCGGCAGCATTTTCGGCGGCACTGGCGGATTCGCGGATGCGCAGGTGGCGCGCTAGGTCCATGTCGCGCAGACGGTCGCTTTCAAACCTTACATCATAGCGGATCGTCGGCAGAAGCCGCGCCATCGCCGCCTCGGGAGTCTGCGCCCCGGCCAGTCCAACCCGCCTGGCATGGCCCACCAGATAGTCGTCGGTGAAGGTGCAGTCGATTTGCAGAAGACGGACGTCCGCGCGGTCGTTGTAGAAATCCTGGATCAGTTCGGTCGAACCGGGGTCGACACACAATGCCAGGCGATCGCTTTCCCACGTGTCGAACAGCATTCTGACCAGCGCCCGACGGTGCCGCATCCGCTTTTCCAGCGTTGACTGGATGCCCCCAAGGTCGGGCAGTTCGGTGTCCGCTTCGTTGAACAGGTAGTGTATCGCCGGAAGCCCGGTCACATCGCGCACACGGTCAGCCAGCCGCTTGGCCACATGCCATTTCTTGCAGGTGATCAGCAGCAGGGTCCGGCCGCGCCCTAGACTGGTCTCGGCCTCCCAGAACCGCGGCGCAAACCGACGCCCGACCCGACCTCGGGCGGTCAGGAACTCGAACTGGCGTTTCCCGTCGCCGCTGATTTCGAACTGCCGCCCGGTCTCGGCGTAAAGTTCACCTAAGGACTCTTTCAAGCCAACGGCATCCGGGCTGATCTTGCGGGCAAACAGGAAATCCTGCGCCAGCAACAGATCCTCGTGGTCGTCGTGAAACGTCACCGGAATGCCGTAGTCGGTGAACATGAGGAACGTCAGCGTGCGCAGGCGCAGCTCGTGCCCAGGCACCAGGTGGGCGACAATTGTCTGAAAAAAGGTCTCGTCTGGGATCCAGGTCGTGCGGAAAAACCGCACCACGTCACGCCGCCGGTCGATAAATGCCAGCACCGCCTCGATCGTCCGCCTGCGCAGGCACCACCACTGACTGCCGATCCGGATCTTCAGGTCTTCGGGCACTTTTCGCGCCAGACCCAGACGTTTCTGCAGGTTCATCGAGGCGTAGAACAGCTGCTTTCTCTGGCGTTCGTTGAACCAGTGCCGGTAGATCAGCCGTTCTTCCTTGATTCCCGTCTTGATCCAGTCCGACCCGAAGAAATCGAAGCTTTCGATATAGTCCGCCTCATCGCGCTCCAGCCAGGCATGCACATGCTCTGCCGTCTTGATCGGCATGCAATCGCCCGACAGCATGTAAAAGTGCGTGGCCCCCGGGAAGGCATCGACCGCCGCGCGTACCGCCAGCAGAGTTGCGGCGACCAGGCTCCATTCGCCCCAACCGCATTTGAGCCGCCGCCGCGCAAAAGTGACAGACGGGTTTCCGGCCAAAGCCCCGCGAATCCGCGCGTAGTCCGCCGCATTCGCCCGTCCGTCATAGTGGATCGCGACGCAGTCGCCGACGGCCGTCAACCGCAAGGCCTGAGCGATGACACCCTCGGGATCCTTGTGGCACAGAAGAATGTAGGCGATCTGCGTCATGAAATCCCGTCTAGGGCGACCTCGGCGATCGCTGAACCGATCACCCTTGTTTCCCTAAACCGCCGCGCGCTTCCTTGAAAAGCCCGAACTTGTCTGCTTGATTGCCGTTGACTTTGACTTGTGACGCATTTGTTCGTTTTGGCAGTGGAAGGAGTGTTCGGATGGGATTTCCCGGAACCTGGATGACGGAAAGCGAAAGCGTCGTCTACCGGGTGGTGCCGAAGTGCGCCTGCTCGACCATCGGTCAGATCATGTTCTACGCCGACCACGGCACCTTCTTTGACGGCGATATTCATGACGCGACGAAGGGACTGCACAAATGGGCACTGGATGACAGTCAGGCCACCATTGAGCGCAATGTGCGTGGCCGCAGGACCTATGCCTTCACATGCGTCCGCAACCCCTATACCCGCATCCTCTCTTCGTTCTTTGACAAGATCTGCGGCATCCAGCGCAACGGCAAACGCTACCGCGGCAACCTTGTACCACTTCTGACCCAGAAGTACGGGATCGAGGTTGGCGGCGACGACGGCAAGCAGGATTTCGACCAGATCGCCAGCTTCCGCCGCTTCCTGCTTTTCGCCCGCGACACCATCCGCTGGAAAAAGCCGATGGAGCCGGACATCCACTGGTCGGCAATGGCGGGCCATGTCTCGACCTTCATCGTCAACGGCGGGCGCTACAACCACATCTTCTTCACCGAGGATTTCAATCCCGGCATGCAGGTCGTGCTGGAC